>DATDYG010000059.1:0-14445 GCA_035289085.1 Candidatus Bilamarchaeaceae archaeon
GTGCATGTTGCAAAAACCCATGAGCAGGCTGCTGATAGGGTGGCAGAAGCTTACAGGGGTAAAAAAAGTGAAGAAGAAATAAGGGAAATAAGAGATGCTGCATTAATAAGATTTGGAGATAGAAGCGACTTTGCAATTTATGATGAGGATGTTGATACCATTGTAATCGACTTGCAGAATATCAAAGAAAAATACAAAAAGGAAAAGGATTTCCAGGAAGCATGTTTTTATCTCACAGTAGTTCATGAAGGCATTCATCATTTTGGCAATTTTAATGAACCATATAAAGATTACGAATTAGATTGGCTTGATGAAGGTGTTACCGAGATTTTAACCAAGAGAATTGCCCTGAGTTTATATAGAAAAGTAGTGCAAGATAAATGGGATCAATCCCATGAAGGCTTTGTCGGTGCTGCAAGACATTTTCAGGATATTGTAGGTGAGCAAATATTGCTAAGGGCATTTTTCTCAAAAAGCATAAACCCAATAATTGATGAAATGAAAAGAATCGGATTTGATGATAAGGATATTGATGGATTATTTGAGCTAGGGCAGAAACTTGTGGATGTTTCAGACGAACCGAAAAATGAAAAAGAGAGAAAACAGGCATTCAATCAGCTTATCAAACATCTTAAGAAGATCCAGAGAAAAAAGAGGCAGCCCCCTGAAGAGGAACAACCCTCCACTGGTGAATATGCAGGAATTTTCGGAAAGGCCGGAGAAGAGGCATTGCCCAATATCGAACGGCTGAGGGGAATCCCACAGGAAGAAAGGGACCGGATACTGCAAAATGTTTTGGCAATCCTGCAGGCCAAAAAGCTTAGAATGGATGGACGACCCATACAACCCATCCGTACCTTTGATGAAGTAAAACAGGATTTATCTGCGCAATACAATGGCTCAACAAAATTTTTGGTGGACTGGACGGTTTTCACTGCCCATTCCCATCTTACCATCCAAAACGGAGAAAGGCCCTCGCCGGTAGAAACCATCGACTATATACGGGAAGTCGCGGCTGCATTCGAAGAACGATATAAGGTTAAACCAACGATGCGGCAGTTATTCCAGGGCATAGGGGAGGAGGCATATTCCTACCATTCCCACGAACTGGGCATCACTGATTTTTTCGGTATAGGTCCAGCAACCCGGAGAATCATCCAGGAACAGGCGGATCTGCTTACGTCATCTCCATCCACTGGCATGGATTTTGAAAAACCGGAAGGGATCAGGGAATTTTGCAATATGTTCGGCATACGCTTCGAAGAGTCAGAGATTCAAAAAACAAAAGAACTGATATCCTTTGCCACGTTTATTCCCGGTGCCTGCAATAAAAGAGAATTTGGCGATCGGGAAGTAGCAGAAATTATCCTGTCGGCAAAGGCAAGGCTGGGGAATGTGGCAGGAATACAGGAGGCAGGCCCAATGCTTGATGTTTTAATCGAAAGGATGAAGGCCCATGGGCATGCCACAGAAAAACTCAGACATATACAAGAGATTCCAACGTCCACTGCGCAATTATATTTCTCCACACAGTATGCAAGGGGCATGACTCCTGCGGATCAAGAAGCGCTGAAAGGCCTGCTTCGCTCTTTTAACATGCTCTATCCGGCTGTAATATTGACTTTCGATCCCATACGGGGATTTGTCAGCCACCAGCATCAAAAAATAGAAGAAAAGGATCTTATAGGGCCCAAACCCCCGGGCGGCGGAAACGGAGGCTCCATGGGCAAATTTGAACCGTATGGTGGCAACCGCTTTGCACCTCTTCTGGAGCAGCATACGCTTCCGCCAGACATAAACCCCTTCCGCATGGGTCCGAAAGCAGCGGAAGAATTGCAGGAACTAAGGAAAAGAAGTTACCCGACCGACCTGGCACGGTATGGTGCCCTCTTTGAACGATACGCTACAGGTGGCCAGCTGGGATTTAAACTGGATATGGAAAGCGAGAGGCCGAATGGCTGTTTTGATGTGGAGGAAACGCTTGAACACCGCTATTGCTTATGCCTCGAACATGCTTTTTTATACAGGGCACTGGGTGCGGAAATCCCGGGCATAGACACCGAACCCCTGATCTTCAAAGTCTTCAGGGATGAAAACGGAAGCCTGATTCCGCATATCAGCAATGGAATACTTGTGGAAAACGATGCCGAAACAAAAGCGGTGCTGGAGAAACTCGCCGCAGCGCAAAAGAAGCCCAGAATAGCGTATTATCTTTTTGATGCGGACCGGGAATTCAGCCAAAACATTTTAAGGCGGGTTGGAAGAGGAAACAAAATACTCATTCTCGTAGATCTATCCCAGGGAAATTTTGGTGCCCAGTACCAGGAGATACGGCTAATGACCCGCGATGAAGAGATGCTTTCCGCCTATTTCGTGGATCGGGGAAGTTACTATATGAGAAAGGGAGATAGGCAAAGGGCATTGGAGAACTTTGAAACAGCATTACGGATAAATCCCTATGATGAGCTTGCGCGCAGCCATCTTATTGCCTATTTCTCTGATATCAGGCATGTGCCGGAAAGAGTTCTTGAACTAACGCAGCATTTCAATTTGTTGGTAAATACAGAAGATCTCGTTTCCAGGGCACTGGTGCTTATCTCTCTGGGCCGGTTTGAAGATGCGATAGTTTCTTTGATGCATGCTTTACAGCTTTCCGAGCATGCCAATAAGGCAAGTATTTTATTAAGAGACGTCATGGGACGATAGGGCCTGTTTTCGTTGGCAAACGCATTTAAACTTTAATCGCATTTTTTAGGCCATGCCTGTTTCCGTTCAAAAAATTACAGCTCCAAAGCAAACCATCCAAATGCTCGTGGCGAACCATAACAACCGTATTCATGGCCGCCAAACCATTGATCTAGGGGATTTCGCTTCCCATGATGTGCTGCTGGATGTCACCGCAACGGCGTTCCCCCTCGTGGCCCGGGAAAAAGTAGTACAAAACACTGCTACCGGAGAAACATTCCGGGGTCGGGAAGTCACCCAGATTCTTGATCTCGAAAAGCAAGGCGAGAGCAACCCTCTTATTAAAGACGGTTTTCAGGCCTATGCCGCTGTCATACGGGATGGAAGAATAATCCAAATCGGTTTGCCTATGGCAATATCTGCAGGTACGGCGCAATTTCTCAATGCCGATCAGACAACTGTTAAAACATTACGTAACTTTCTGAATACCCTGCCGGAAGGGGCGGAACTGGCCATCATCTGGCGGCGTGATGTGGACAAAATCCAGGATGTCACTTCCGTGAACCGTTCTGAAGTGGCTGGCTTCACTTTGCCCGAGTTTCAAACCATCACCTGCGGGGGTGGCATTGGGAATTCCAAGATAGAAACCGTTCCGCCGATCATGGTACTTTACAGCGGTAGCAATGACGATCGTATCCAGTTTGCCGCTGTTATTCCTACGGAAAAGGAAAATGCTATCGATTTTACCTTCTGGGATGCGGGCATTCTTCCAGCGTTGCATCTACAGTCATCTCTTTCCGTTCAAGGACCCGGTGTTGCCATTTCTATTTCCGGGGCAGTGCCTGCTACCGAAGAGAAATACGAAACCGGAGGAAAAATTGCTTTTTCAGGGCATACGACCATTTCTCCCTCCCCTCCAAAAACCTCTCCTGCCTCACTGGCCAAACTTCCCCCTCCAGAAGAATCCATGATCATGCGCCTTATCATGAATCCGGCAGAACGGAAAATATGGGGGAAATTATATGGTTTCCCGGATGAAGAGGCAGCTTCTCCCCAACTATTAAGTGTTCCGTTGCCTCCAAAAATAGCGCGTACTAAACTGCGAACTGAAACGCCTGCCATCCGGCGATTCAAACAAATAAATCCCCGGGTTCCCAGATCTGCACCTCTTCCTTTCAGGATTCCGTTCTCCCGTCGCAGGACTGGGGTCGCCTCAAAATCTCTCCCCACTTCCCGTTCTTCTCCATCATTTTCTCCCTGGCATCCGTTGCCTTCTACCCCTAGAATAAACCGGGCAAAACTCCACCCTCTTCCTAAAAAGGAAAAATCTCCCGGAGAAAAACAGAAAAAGCAAGCTAAACCCTTCCCGCCGAAGCCCAAATCCCTGGCACCTAAACAAAAAATAAATCCAACAGAAAAAAAACCAACCGGTAGGGAAATCACAACCCAACCGACGAAGGCACCCAAGAAATTACCCCAACCTCCCAGGAACCGGCTGGCACCTGCAGCTAAAGCCATCCCGCAAAAAGCACCTGTTCAAGCCAAAAAACCCACACGGCAGCGCAGAAATACTCCTGTCTCATTTGCTCCGCTTCATTCCTCCCCTTTCGCCAGATCCAAACGAAAAACTACGCCATTCCTTCCTCTTTCCATAAAACAAAAAAATAAAAAGCGGGCCCAAAGGGATCTTCATCGCTTTTAGCAAACCGGTTTTTGCCGAGCCTTTTCCTAAAAAGCGAGTTTGAACCCTTGACACCTGGATATCTCCATTAAATTAAGAGTCCAGTGCTCTACCATTGCAGGAAGCGAAGCTTCGTGCAAACTTCAAGAACGAAGCATCGTTCTTGGAGTCCCCGTGAACTGTGTTCACAAGGATTGCGAAGAATGCTTCGCATCTAGCTGAGCTATGGGCCCATAAAATCGCCCTCGCTGGGAAAAACTTTTTAGGAAAAAGTTTTATCCAAAACTGATTCGCTAAAATTTCGAACCCAGGTCCGAGGCTCCGCAAGCCCCTATTCTATACGGCAATGTTCGACTCCAAAGAGAGTAAACATCGTATCCAAGCTATACTACGAGGGCACCGTCTATTCGGAATGTTTAAATAACTATCCAATCCATTTATTAATCTGTATCCAAGTAGCTCGGTTTCTGAATGGGTTTTCAGCTAGCTACGCTAATCCAAAACCGGATGATGCAATGAAACGATGTTCCACGTGCGGAAAAAATACCTATAATTTCGGGGAGTTTCCCTGTGCCGACTGCAAGGAGAAGCTCGTACGATGCTACAGCTGCCGGGAGAATAAAAACACCTACAAGTGCAGCTGCGGGTTCGAGGGTCCTTAGGTGAATGGATGGGAAATGTAGCGGCTTCTTTTAAGATTTATCCGGACGATCCGAAGGCCAACGACCGTATAAAGGATGCGGTGGGGAAATTTGCCCATATCCAATATGCAAAGGAGGAAGAAGTAGGGTTTGGAATAAAAATACTTCGCCTTACCATACTTCTGGACGACAGTCGGGGAGGAACCGAAAAAGTCGAGGATAAAATACGTTCCATCCCCCACGTCAGTCAGGTAGAGGTTGAACAAGTGACATTGGTGTAATCATGGCTGCAGGCAAATCAAAAAAACGACCGGAAAAGCAGGACAAGCCCCCGGAAAAAAAGGGTCCGGGCGGTGTCCGTATTAAAGACGAGAAAATGGAGGAAGGCTTCCGGGGAATCGTGCGCATTGCCGGCAAGGATGTCCGGGGGCACATTCCCCTTCAACGCGCGTTGGGCTATGTGCGGGGCATCGGTCCAACACTTCAGCAGGCCATTGCCACGACCATCCACCGGGAACTGGATATCGAACCTTCAATGCCCGTTGGAAAACTGAAAGAAGAGCAGGTGGAAAAGATTGACCAGGTTCTGTTTAATATTTCCAACCACGGTATCCCTTCCTACCTGTTTAACCGCCAGCACGATGTCGTTGCCGGCGATTCCAAACACCTTATCATGAACGATCTTCTCTTTTCCTGGAAACAGGATATTGAGCGGGAAAAGAAATTGTATACCTGGAAAGGCTATCGCCATGCCTACGGCCAAAAAGTGCGCGGCCAGCGAACGCGGAACACCGGCCGCACCGGTATGGCCGTGGGAGTGCTGCGAAAAGCGGTGCTCGCTGCCCAAAAAGCGGCCGCCGCACCGGAAGGCAGGGCTCCCAAGCCCGGTGAAGAAGCCAAGCCAGCGGGTGGCGCCGCACCGAAGGTTGAAGCCAAACCTGCAGCCAAGGGCGAGCCCAAGGCCGCCCCTAAACCCGCGGCAAAGAAAACGGAGGCTAAGGGATAGTCATGGGAGATCCACCAAAACTGCGAAACAAGTATTCCCGTCCCCAGCGCTTATGGGACATGGAGCGTTTGGGAGAAGAAAAGGCGCTGAAAGAGGCCTATGGCCTGAAGAACATTCGTGAAATATGGCTGGCCATGGCGGTGCTGAAAAAATACCGCCGCGAGGCAAGACGTCTGCTCTCCCTAACGGAAGAAGAACGGAGGGAAGATGCGGAAAAGATACTGGCCCGCCTGCAACGGATGGGGCTGCTCACCAAAAACACCGCATTGGATGATATCCTTTCCTTGGGTGTCAAGGATGTGCTGGAACGGAGGCTGCAATCCATCGTCCTCCGAAAAGGCCTGGCCTATACCATGCCGCAAAGCCGCCAGCTGATCACCCATGGATACATCGCCTTGAACGGAAGACGAATTTCCAGTCCGAGCTACCTGGTTTATAAAGAGCAGGAATCCCATATTGTTTATGCCAAAAAAATAGATATCCGGCCGCCGAAACAACCGGTAGAAACAGCGGGGTCGACAGAGGAAAAAATCATCGAAAAGCCCGAACCCGCCGAAAAAGAAGAACCCAAAAAAGAATGATCCTTATGCCCGAAGAAGAACAGTCCAAAGCCAAAAAACCCTCCAAACCGAGACGCATCGCCGTGTTGCATGTGTTCTCCTCCAAAAACGATACCATCATCACGGCCACGGATCTGAGCGGGGCAGAAACCATCACCTGGGCCAGCGGCGGCATGGTCGTAAAATCCGACCGGGAAGAAGGACGGCCGTATGCTGCAATGCAGGCCACACTCAAGGTGGCTGCCGGGCTCCATGACCGGGGAATCAAATTCGTGCATGTCCGTATCCGCGCACCTGGGGGTTCAGGGCTGAAAACCCCTGGGCCGGGTGCCCAGGCGGTAATACGTACCCTTGCGCGCAGCGGCATACGTATCGGAAAAATCGAGGATGTCACTCCACTGCCCACGGATTCGATGAAGCGGAAAGGAGGACGCCGGGGGAGACGGGTATAAATGGATATTACACTGGAAAAAAAGCATGAGAACAAACTGACCTTCCTGGCCGAAGGCATCTCCCCGGCCTTTGCCAATGTGGTACGCCGCTATGCCATGGTGCATACGCCTATCCTGGCCATTGACCATGTTACCTTCTATGAAAACAATTCAGCGGTATTCGATGAATACCTGGCCCACCGGATGGGCCTGCTGCCGCTCACGACCCCCAACAAGACACCGGCCAGCGCGGAAATCTCCTTCCGTCTTGATGAAACCGGGCCTGCAATGGTGTATTCGGAATCGCTGAAAAGCTCCGACAAGGATATTACGGTGGGCCGGGAAAAGGTCCCGATCATTACGCTGGCGGAAGACCAGCATCTCCGCCTGGAGGCTACCGCCCGTATCGGTACGGGCACCGAACACGCCAAGTTCCAGGCAGGTTTAGTAAGCTACTCCATCGATGAGAAAGGCATCCATTTCCTGGTGGAAAGCTTCTATCAGATGACACCACAGGAAGTGATCGTCCGCGGATGCGACACGCTGGAAAAGGATCTGGACGAACTGGACAAGGCCGTTAAAAAAGCCGCTGGCAAGAAAAAATAATTCTAAAAAGTGAGATGCAGGGGAAGACGAAATATTAATTTTCTGGGTAAAGCTACTTTTTTGTTCTCTCATCTATAAGTTTGGTCAGTTTTTTGATTGCATCTGTCAGGTCGTAATAAACATCTACACCTTTTTCCAATTGAGCCATCTCAAGTGAATGGCTATAAAGACCAACGTCCAAGACACGAAGATTGTCCTTATATTCTAATGGAGATAGAGTGATTCCAGGATTTCCGATCATCCGTTTCAATCTTTCCTTGTCCTGTGTTCTTGCTTCAAGCAATTCGATAAGATGCTTTTGTATGTCACTATAAAAAATTTCTATGTCTTTCTTGTTTCCCTCAAGAACGACCTCAACACGGCCATCAGGAAGATTGAATACACCGCCTTTAGTAAAACCAGCATGAATGAGTTTTTCGGTTATGAGTAATCTGACTCCTATATGCTGCACTTTGTTATGTTCTTCTTTAGGCTCTATATAGAAAAGTGCTTTGATGTTGCCTGAGTCATCAGATGCCATTGCTATCACCATATATAGACGTTAAAACTAAGACAATATTTATATAACCCATATACATATTGATATGTGATTAATTTTTAAATAATATGGGATATCTCTGAATAGCTCTCGTGTAACAAGGTTAGGCTAGATATTCTTTTTGATTAACATCTAACTCAACTCACCAATTTGAAGAGTAAATAGCTATATTCTCTCAAGAATATACAAAACATTCTCATCAGTATGAAGTATCCTATTATGGTCAGGAAACTCTGCCCGAAGTGCAGACTTAAAAGCTACACATGATCTTCTGAACTCCGATTCGGAGTAAAACCTAAATGTAGAATAATGGTTCCATCTTGCCTGTTCCAACAACCTCCTCAATGAGCTTACTCTATTGAAACTAAATGCTGAGGTATTGGTCACTCTTAAACCGTCTATATTAGTTGTTATATCTTCGATTTGTCCGTCCATTAATAGTCGTGTTTCTCGTTCTGCAAATCCCGGAAAGTGTTTGCCCCAGATAATTCTCCTGTTCTGTTCTTGCGTTCTAGTATACACAAATAAGCGGCCTCCTCTTTTTAGAGCGGCGCGAACACATCTAAGGAAAAATGCAACATCAAAATAATGTATAGCATTGGTAGTCATCCCCAAATCAAAATAGTTCGAATAACCTGACAATGTATCCACGCTTCCGCAAATAAACGATAAATTTGCAGGGACATACCCTCCATGTTGTCTGGCTATTGCCAGCATATCAGCACTAGCATCTATAAGTGTAAAATCGACTTGTATTCTAGTATCAGATTCTAAAAGCATTTGCAAAAATGGGAACGAGTATCTACCTGTCCCACAACCTATATCAAAACCAGTTAGTTTTTCTCTATTGGGCGGCAATAGCCTAACCATTTCAATTAGCGGTTCGGCATCAAATGTCCTTAATCTCCGGTACTTTGAACTAACAGATCTAAAATGAGCGGCCATGTCAACAACTTTTGGCTGATGTTGTCTTTCAGGCCGTTTAAATTTACCACTCATTTGTATGGATATACATCGTAAAAAATAAAAAACCACAACCAACCAGTCTACCCGTTATAAACCATTATTCATTGTAAAGCCTGAAGCGAAAATATAGTTATCATGTAAACTGCATAGAGTAACAAAAATAGCGTGCCTCCGAGTTTCTGCAAATGTTTATTCACCGAAGCCACATAAAAAAAATAATGTTAGCGATTATCGCGAATAACAGTGCAGCTATAAACACCGGCAGGATGATGGAAATCGGATGAATAGTAGCGCCTATGAAACTTTCTGCAATGTTTAGCAGATCTTAGCAAGTTTTACCGCCGAGATCATCGCAATTGGTACTTCATTACCAGAGCTTTCAATAGGACCTGCAAGCAATTAGGAAAAAGCATTATTCCAGAGTTATCGGTATCTGTTCTTTCTTCTACTGCGGGTGAAGGTGCACTTGCCGCAGGTAACGCAGCCAAAAGAATGAAACCAACCGCCACCTGATTTATATTAAAAAACTTTGAAATTTTTTGCTGCATTTTCAACCACTACGCTGGATGTTTTTCCCAGTACAATTATAGAAATCAAAAGGGTTATCGCTTCTACGAGTACCATATCAACCAACGTTCTTTTTCTGTCTCATACTAATTAATGCTTGCAATATTGGCGGTGTAACCAATGTTGTTAGTAATGCCATTGTGGCAATTATCGAGTATTCCGAAGTATTGAGTATTTTTGTCGTCAACCCGATAGAAGCAACTATAAGGGCAACCTCTCCCCTAGGTGACATACCAAAACCTACTATGGCCGCTTCCAATGACTTTAATTTTGCAAATATTGCAGCTGCACCGCAACCAATAACCTTGGTCAATATAGCAAGGAATGAGAGTATCAAAATAGGAGTTAGGAAAGTTGCCAATGCATTAACATCCATAAGGGTTCCTAGGGAGATAAAGAAGATGGGCATGAATAGCATCTCCAACCCATAGGTCTTTTCTTCAATCTCATCATGGTGTTTACTTTTGTTTAGTATAATACCCGCCATGAATGCGCCCACTATCGCTGATAGTTTGATAAATTCCGCAAAATACGCATAGAACAGCACAAATGCCAGAATCAGCATGAATCTTTTTGGACTCATTTCCTTTCTATCCAAATATTTTACAAAATAATTTCCTGCTAATACACTACCAAGAAGGAAAACAACTGCGGTGATTAGAGTTAAAAGCAATGGTACGATTATTGATTCTCCGCCACTAGTTCCCGTAATATTTATAACCAAGGATAGAACCAGGAGACCAAGGATATCATCTAAAACCGCAGCTCCGATTATTATCTCCGCAAACCTCTCTTGCAGAAGTTTGAATTCTTTTAGTATTGCAACTGTTACGCCTACCGATGTTGCAGTTAGGGCTGCTGCTACAAACATCGAGTAAGCAAAACTTCCGCCTGAATAGGTTGCATAAAAGTACCCAACAACAAAAGGCAGCACAATTCCCGCTATCGCAACTATCAAATTATCAAAAGCAAAAATACGTTCAATTTTGTTGTGCATTCCAACTTTGAACAATAAAATGACAGCTCCTAATTGTGCAAATACGATCAGGATATTTTCCAGTCTTAGAATATCTGGGGGATCGGTGGGGATGTTAAATGGAAGATCTAAGGAATGCATAAAATCCCAAGAAAGATGCAGGAAACTGGGGCTCATAAAAAGTCCTAGAATCATAAGGATCATCACTGAAGGCTGCTTGGTATATACAACGACTAATTCCCCTACTACTGCTAGCAACAACAAAAAGACGATTTCGAAGTATATGTGTTTCTCTCCTTCAACTTCACCAAAAAGACTGGTTCTGACAACCGAAATAGTTAGCAAAATGAAGATTCCAAGCACTAGCAAGCCTACTAAAGGGGATATTTTTTCTATTGTTTCTTTCATATTTATATTATTTTAATAGTGTTTAAAAAAGATAGCGTCCTCAGACCAGAGGTATGAATACGATGCAGGGGAAGAGATTCGAACTCTTGAAGGCACTAAGCCATAAGGCTTGTGAAGGCAGAGGAAAGACCTCCAGACCTTTTTCCAGGGTTTTTGACACCGGTAATAAGCCCGGTACAAAAAGCCTCCTCAACCTTACGCGTTTGAACCACGCTCCGTCTAATTATTTTATATTTTTATTTGTTAGCCGTCGCGTGTTTGGCCGTTGCGAAATCATTCCAGGACCCAAAACCGGGAACTGAAGACTGATCTCTCCGCCACCCCTGCGAACTAATGTGAGCGGGGGTTTGGTGGAATAGCAATTCCAACTACACCCCTGTGGTTTCTAACAACATTAAAAGGGGAGATATTTTAACTGCTGCGTTGGACCGGATGGCTTTATAATGATATCTAAGCATATTTAACCACATGTCCGGGATACGGAGGCGTTCCCTTTTTTTAGCTTCTGATCGCCCAGCCCGTCGTTTTCTCCTGCTGGTTCTCCCGCTGATTTCATTCGCATCCCCGCCGATGACGGACCGGTCCGACGTCCGAAAACCCCATGTGCAAAAGGAATGCGCTCTGGAACAGGAGGGCAGAACCGTAGTATACAAAACCAGCGGCCGGAAACGATCGGTACAGCTGCAGCTTCCGGCCCATGTCCGGCTGGGCAAACCCGTGGAAATCTTTTGCGGCAGCGACCGGACGGTTATTGTAACGCCGGAATACGCTGTCCGGACACTCGGTCTGACCCATCTTATCGAAGGGATACCCCAGCTGGGTTTCCTGCCCCATCCCGCCGAACCGCATTATTCGCAAAACACCGTGGTCGTACCCTTAAGGCGTCTGGGAAGGGTACAATCCGTTCGTCTTCATCTTCCATCCACGCTCCTCCTGCAAACCGAAAGGGGACTATACCAACTGGATATGGATGCACCTTCGCAGCCGCCGGTTCCGGTACCTGGCACCGTAAAAAGATTTTTTTCAGACCTTTATAGGAATAACCGGGAAGACATAGAATTCAGATTCGCGTCCGGATGGGAAAAAGCCGTTGCACAAGGGGTGGACGATATCCTGGAGAACAAACGGACCTTCATGATCGCGCTTCTTCTTCACGAAATGGTACGGAACGAGGGGTTGCTGGGCACTGTCTGGATGATTGCGAATACGGATATCCATACCCCAGCAAGCATGACCGAAGAGGCGTTTTCGCCCCTTCGTCAAGGGGTGGTTGCACGCTGCGACCGCATCGAATCTTGGTACAAGGCATTGCTCAAGCTTTTCGATATCCCTTCCCGCGTTGTTTTGGTTCAGCCCAACCATACCAGCACTGAAATCAAAATCGGTGATCGTTATCTTCTGGTGGACAATTCCATGGCATTGGATGAGATCAATGGCCGGCGTTCGGTGGACCAGCCGCCGGCGGATGGAATATATAAAATCAAATGGCCTAACCAAAAAGCCGTGCTGGACGAAAACCTTCATCTAAGCGTGGAAGGCATGCGCCGCGTCCAGAAAGCGGTAGACGAATTCCTGGCTGCTGCATATTATTAGTGTGCCACTACTCCGCGTTTTTCTGCCAGGAATGCCTGCACTTCCGTATCCACGTTCTTCCCGCCTGCAATCGCTTGTCCTGTACGCTGCAACAGCTTCATCCGGTCTTCCATTGCCAGGCCGGCCTGTGCGTTTCGTAATCCGCTTAGTGCCTGGTCAAAACTACGGAAAAACGTAGCGAGGTATATCGTAGCTACTCCCAGCGCCTCTTCGCTGTAGGGCGGTTTCATCTCTCCGAGGTTTGCAGCTATATTCTTTGTCTGATCTTGCAGTTCCACCGAATCCTCCCGCAAATCCCTGTTCCACAGCCGGCGGTTCGCCTGCCGGGCAAGGGCCAACACGCCATGCGGCTGCTCGCTGATAAACTCTACCGCGCGTTCCAATGCCTTGACCTGGTCCGGACCTATCCGCACGCCCTCCAGGCTCTTTACTATCCGCCGGTTAATGGTGGGAATGGTCCGTTTCTTGTACCGTTCAATCTCTTCCTTGGAACCGTGCTCATCACCGATGCTGGCGGTTATGATCATGCTCCGGGGATACCGATCCTCCTCCCCGATAAAGGTCGGATCGTACAAAAACGGTTTTCTTTTTCCTTCAAAAAAATCAATGGCTACCAGCGCATGCGTTCCGGACGCTGTCAGTGTGGCGTGCATTCCCAAATTCCCATGGGCGTCGATCGCTTCCATACCCTGCGCAATCTCAAATGCAATTTCATCGCAATCCCCGTAGCTCGCAAACGGCGCGATGCTGTCAGGTGTAGCGTATTGCCTTCCCCCCAGCGCATCTTCCAGCACCCTGCCCATCCGGCTGCCGGTGATATGCGCGGTTTTTACCGGCGGTCCGCGTACGACCTTTATTTCCCTTTCCTTTCGTTCCCCCACTCCCAGATAGTGTACGCCCAACACTCCGCCGTAGCGCAGGAGGTAATACGTCATCTGTGCGGCACACCATTGCTTGGCGAGTTTTTCTTTCGGGCTTCCGAGTTTTGCCAGTGCTTCGTCCGTGAATCCGTTCATTTTCAAAAATTCTTCAAACTGGGTGCGGTGCACACGGTAAAACGTCTCCCAGTGCCTCTCAAACAGCGTGCCGAATGCCTCGGTCATGCCCATCTCGCGCACCGGTACCCCTGCCATAATGTCCCTTTCTGCCATAATTAATATATAATCAACATCCTTTTAAATATGATATATCATTAAATACCACATTCTATTCCCCCGTTTAGGAGGAGAGGCTCAAGAGCTGAGAAATTTAAGTACCAGTTTTTTGGCCGTCTGGCGATTGATCTGGAAAAGATCGGCTACGTGGCTTACGGCTTCCTTTTCATTTTTTCGTGCCAAAGAAAAGATAAACAGTAACTTTTTCACTTCCTCGTTTTTTTCCTTCTCGAATTTAGAAAGCAGCGCGTAGCCTTTCTCATATTCACCTGATTGAAAGTAGCTGCTCCCTAATAGGATTGCACAAGGGAGCAGATCCCCCCCTTTGGCAAGGTTGAAGGCCTTTATTGCTTCCGAAATGGCCTCCGGATATCTTTCCAGCCAAAACGTCGCCCTGGCAAGAAGAAAATGGGAAATCATTTCTTTAGGAAACTTTGCCACCATTTTGGTAGCCAATGAATGGGCCTCCCCATAATCCTTATTCTTAAAATAAATCAGGATCTGCTTTACAAAAGAATCCAGCTTCTCTATCGCCATGCTAGGCTTAGATAACTACCATTTATAAGTATTTTTCCTAATAAATAACTCCATGGCTTCCAACACTGCGCTACACCGGCAGGAAATGCTCGCCGA
>DATDYG010000060.1:0-3741 GCA_035289085.1 Candidatus Bilamarchaeaceae archaeon
GATCGAATAATGTTTTCATTTTTCCCCTCTATGAAAATCCATGGAATTGCCAGCGCCAGCACGACCCTCTGATGGTTGGGCCTTATGACAGGTGCAACCGCTCCGGATTTTTTTGTTTTTTCCAAGGAATGGGTGGTTTTCGATGCATTTGCCCATTATTTCACCGATTGAACGATTTGTACGAACTGTTCAATATCCTCTTCTCTGTTCATTTCCGTGCAGCAGAGCAGCCATTGATGATCGGGCAGTTCCAATCCTCCAAGGAAACCCGCTTGTTCCAAGGCATCGTTTAGTGTTGCAATCTCCACCGGGCTTTTAACCACAAACTCATTGTAGAAGGGCTTATCGTTGACAGCAGTAAAGCCCAATCCGGCCAGTTTTTTCTGTAAACTGTGTGCACGGGCATAGGAAAGCCTGGCTACACGCTGCAAACCGGTTTTGCCCAGCAGCGCCAGATAAACCGTTGAAGCAAGGGTATTCAATGCCTGGTTGGTGCAGATGTTGCTCGTTGCCTTCTCCCTGCGGATATGTTGTTCTCTTGCCTGCAGCGTAAGAATAAAGCCATCCTGGCCCCTGGAATCCCGGGTAAGGCCGCATAAACGGCCGGGGATTTTCTTGATGTAATCGTTTTTTACAGTTATGAAGCCGCCGGTCGGCCCGCCGTAGTTCATGCCGTTTCCCAGGGCCTGCAAATCGCCTACGACTACATCCGCACCATAGGCACCGGGCGGCTGGAGCAGCGCCAGGCCCGTTGGATCGCTGATAGAAACCACGAATAACGCACCGGCATCGTGCGCCTGTTTGGCATAACGACCAAGGTCTTCGATAGAACCATGATAATCTGGGTATTGGACGATTAAACAAGCCGTATTTCCGGAAATTTCAGGGGTGATTCTGAAATCCGCCGCTTTGGCATAGGTGTTTAATACATCCCGGTAACGGGGATTAACCAAGTTCGCCAGGAAAATTTCATTTCTTCCGTTTACACTCCGGGAAAGAAGAACCGCTTCGGCCAAAGCCGTAGCTGCATCGTACATACTGGCATTCGCCACATCCATGCCGGTTAGCTGGCAGAGCAGTGTTTGGAATTCATATGTGATTTGCAAAGTGCCCTGGCTGATTTCCGGCTGATAAGGAGTATAAGCCGTATAAAATTCCCCGCGGAGCAGGATATGGTTTACCGCGGAAGGAATATAATGGTGATAGCTGCCGGCTCCGCGAAATGGTTTAAGCACATTGTTTTTTTGGCTAAGGGCAGAAACACATTCTCTGGCTTCCATCTCGCTCATAGGAGCAGGTAATTTTAATGCCCGGTTTAATTTGGGTTCTACCCCTGGAAATAAATCGTCGACAGCTTTAGCACCAATCGCTTCCAGCATCTCTTTCTTGTCCTGCTCGGTCAAAAGAATGTAATTCATGAATACGCTGCCTCCCTGTTTGCTTATATGAAAAGAAAATTTATAAGCTGGAGGGTTCGGGTTGGTAAGGAAACCAGTTGATGGAGTGCCCTTCCAGAATCCAAGATGATAGAAGTCAAATCTTTTGGGTTTCTTCCTAGCGGAACGATAATATTATGCGGTGCAGGTCTAATAAAAGTAGGAGAAGACTATTCAGCAAGAAGAAGAGATATTGTTACTGTATTTTGCCCGCAAATGGGCGAGTTGAAGAATGCGATTGTTTAATGCTTCAAACCAGCCATATTTCGAAGCCCGATCCATGATAGGATTGATCTGGGCTAATATGATTTACTTATAGGGGGTATAAGTAACTTATAGGGGGTATAAGTAACTTTAAAAATCAGGGGCACGTAATGGAAGTATGCTATTTGATTTGAAACCCAAGGAGAATGTGAAGGATTTCTTTAACTACGTAGAAGAACTTCGCGCTTTTGTTGGATATTTAACTAACAGCAGTACAAGAATGATCGTAGTTAGAGGGCTCCGCAGGACCGGAAAAAGCAGCCTTCTTAGAGTTGGATTAAAAAAGGCTGGAAAACCGTTCATTTTAATCGATACCCGGGAATTGCGCTCTATCAGCAGAAAATCATTTGAATCCAAGGTTTTGGAAGAATTAAAATCAATTAAAGGAATTCCCGAATCACTAATGGAAAAAATAGAAGGATTGGAAGCGGGTATTCGTATTTCATTTAGAAAGGATGAGAATTTGTGGAAACTGCTCAAAAAACTTAATCCCATAATCGCAGTTGATGAAGTCCAGATGCTGAATGGCACTGGAGTCGAGTCTTTTTTTGCTGCGGCATATGACAATACAACATGCAAAATCGTCCTAACTGGATCCGAGATTGGGGTTTTAGACGCATTTCTTGGGAAGGATGATACGAAGGCTCCTTTATTTGGCAGGGTTTATGAGGAAATAAAAATGCATACGCTAACTCCGGAAAAAACAAGTGAATTTCTGGATATGGGATTTAAAGAAGCTAAAAAGGATATACCTAAGGAAATAATAGGAAGGGCTTTGGAAGAGCTAGATGGCATTGTAGGGTGGACTGCAATGTTCGGCAATCTTGCACTTTCGCTGGATCCAAATACCGCATTAAAAAGGGCTGTGACAACTGGGACCAAATTGGCATATTCTGAATTTGAAACGTTTTTAGCTACGCGAGGGACAGCTAAAAATCGCTATCTCGCATTAATTAGGATAATTGCAAGCAAAGCCATTGGATGGAGCGATCTAAAGCGCTCTTTGGAAATAGAACTTAAAGAATCAATTTCTGATCCTCAATTCACTAATTACATACATTCTCTAATGGATTATGGTTTTGTTTTACATGCTGATAATCTTTATTCGATACCAGATCCGTTGCTTAGAATGGCATTGGCATCTCAATAAAATCTTTAGTGTTTCAATCCGGTAATATATTTAGCATATTCCTCCTTTGTCATCAGCTTATCAAGCTCAGACGGATCTTTCACTTTTATTTTTACCATCCATCCTTTATCCTCGGCAGATGAATTTATCAGTTCCGGATGCTGGTTTAGCTCTGTATTTACTTCCACAACCTCCCCGCTGATCGGTGCGTAAACATCACTGCTGGCTTTCATCGAATCAACTATTGCCATTGCTTTGAACTGCTGAACCTGCGCGCCTACTTTTGGAAGCTCAACAGAAACCAAATCGCCTAATGCACTTTGTGCATAATCTGTGATGCCAACTATTGCAATATCATCTTTCAATTCGACCCATTCATGCTCTTTTGAGAATTTCATAATGAAATTCCATAACACAAACTTAAAATATCTTGCCCTCTATGAAATGTTATGTCAAATGTTAGAATACCGGTAGGAAGAACAGTTTTATTTCGCGAGGCACTCGCACCGCTTAAAGAAAGATATGTTAAATCTCCAAGAAAGAGCAGGGCGTTAAACGATTTCGTGCATAGAGCAGTAGAAACCGATTCGATTCTAAGCGCACAAGCAAGGCATCCTGTAATTGCACTTCGTTATTGGCAGGAAGAACGAAAGTTGATGGGTGATCTTGGAAGTTTGTATCGAGCAACACCTGTTGTTAAAACCGTGGCTTCGGACACCGCAGAAATGGCGCTTAGTGAAGAAACGATGAGAACCATGATTTTTGACATGGAAAAAAGCGATAGGGCCCGCACGTATTTGAGATTCCACGGTAGAAAAGCTACTCAAATGTTTGCAGGCTTGTGGACAACTGGTTATGGATTGGGGATACTGGCACTGAGTGACCCAAACCTGTCGAAAGGAATGGAAATTG
>DATDYG010000061.1:0-3019 GCA_035289085.1 Candidatus Bilamarchaeaceae archaeon
GATCATCTCCAGCAGCACATCGTCCAGGGGACTCTTTTCCACCAGCGATGCATGGTCTTCCGCACGGCATTTGTCATAGATATCCTTGAAGGTGATGTTGAACCGTTTCATGGAGTTTACCGATATTGCCCATTTGTTGAACGCGGTTCCAAACGCGACATTGCCCTTGTTCACCGCAATGAGCCATCCATCCACCTTCTCCTTGGGCGCATTCGTTTCAATGATCTTGTTCACCTGGTTGATAATCTTGATGAAACGGTCCTGCATCTGCTGCGCGTCCAGCTTCAGTTCGTTGATTAGGCGGTCCACCTTGTTGATAAATAATATGGGCTTTGCCCGTTCCTTCATGGCCTGGCGTAAATTCGTTTCCGTCTGTGGCATGACACCCTCTACACTGTCCACTACCAAACATACGCCGTCCACTGCGCGCATCGCGCGCGTTACATGGAATCCGAAATCGACATGTCCCGGCGTATCAATCAGATTAATGAGGTAATCCTTGCCTTCGTATTTGAAACCCAGAGAAATATTCGCGGACTTGATCGTGATCCCGCGCGCCTGCTCCTGCGGATCATAATCCATGACGCGCTGCTCTCCGGCCAGCTGCTTGCTGATCAGTCCTGCCCGGGCAACCAAGGAATCCGTCAACGTCGTCTTGCCGTGGTCCACGTGCGCAACGATGGCAACGTTCCGGATCAGGTCTATGCTGCCCATCAATTTCTGAATCTCTTCAACTACAACTTCTTTCCGTACCATACGATATCCATCCGATGCTAATGCAACAAAAAGTATTGGGTATGTATGAAGAAAGAAATAAAAAGGAATGGCCCCACAGGGTTTTTAATTCCTACTCTACAATGCTTTTTCTGACACTAAGGGGAAAACCATGAACACGCTTTACGCACGACGGGCGGTACTGGATCGAACTCTTCGTCGGGCATTGCGGAGGTATCTAAAAAATCCCCTAGCCGATACGGCACAAACCAGCATAAAAACCCATATTCCTCCAGTCCAGTTGCGCGAATCCAGGGACAGGATGCACAGAGAGCTAAATGAAAGACGGGAACAGGCAGAACAGAACCATAAAACCGATGATATGGTATATGCGCTCCGGATGACGGCCCGTCGCATAACCGGAGCCGCACTTATTGTTGTCGATCTTGCGCTCCTCCGCCTGAGCATCCAGCGCGCTATGGAAAAAGGTGTCCCGTGGTTCAGCGATGGCATGGCTCTTACTCGTTCTTTCGCGCTTGCGGCTACCGTTGCATCTATTCTCTACATCAGCATCCGGCTCTGGCAGTCGCCCGTGGAAAGGGAGATACGGAAATTAAAACAGGTACTCGTTCGCGACGAAACCAAGCGGTTCATGGAAGAGTACAGCGAAAATATCGATTTCTAGAACGGTTTTATCCTTCGTCCATTGCCGATGTATGGTTAAACAAATGTTTAAGTTTAAAAAGCTTTTTATGGATGAAAGCAGCAGGCGATAAAGCGATTTGGTGAGGATCGAAGACTGTGAAATTCCAACATCTTCAGTTGCCGGATGAAGGAAGCAAAATCAGCTGCAGCCAGGGCCGGCTTACCGTGCCCGATGATCCGATCATCCCGTACATCCGCGGGGACGGCATCGGCCAGGACATCTCCCCGGTGGTGCATACCATCCTGGATGCAGCGGTAAAAAAAGTGTATAATGGAAAGAAAAAAATTCACTGGTTCAAGATTTTTGCAGGCGATGAGAGCTTTGCAAAATGGCAGACGTATCTGCCGGATGACACTATAAAAGCAATACAGGAATATCTGGTTGCAATTAAAGGCCCGCTTACTACGCCGGTGGGCGGAGGGCACCGCAGCTTAAACGTCACCATGCGGCAGGTGCTGGATCTCTATTGCTGCGTCCGCCCGGTGCGATATTTTGACGGAATACCCGCTCCGGTTCGCGAGCCGGAGAAAATGAATGTAGTGATATTCCGGGAAAATACCGAAGATGTTTATGCAGGCATAGAATGGAAACAGGGAAGTGATGAGGCAAAAAAGGTTATTCATTTCTTAAATAACGACATGGGCAAGAAGATTCCCGAAGATTCAGGTATAGGCATAAAACCCATAAGCATAAGGCGGACGAAACGGCTCGTCGAAGCAGCGATTAATTATGCGATAAAATACCATCATAAATCCGTAACACTCGTGCACAAGGGAAATATAATGAAATTCACCGAAGGTGCTTTCCGCGAATGGGGTTATGAAGTGGCAAAGGAAAAATTTGCAGGCAAAACAATAACGGAAGCCGATGTAACTGCCGGGGCCAGCAGCAATGGCAAAATAATTATCCAGGATCGAATTGCCGATTCCATGTTCCAGCAGATTTTGCTCAGGCCCGATGAATACGAGGTTATTGCCACGCCTAATCTGAATGGGGACTATCTGAGCGATGCAGCTGCTGCGCAGGTAGGCGGTTTGGGCATTGCGCCTGGAGGAAATATCAATTATATTACCGGCCATGCATTGTTCGAAGCAACCCACGGCACCGCGCCAAAGTATGCCGGCCAGGATAAGGTAAACCCCGGCTCGCTTTTGTTATCCGGAGTTATGATGCTTGAATATCTAGGATGGAGCGAAGCAGCCCGGCTTGTAACCGATGCATTCGCTAAAACCATTGTGCAAAAAATCGTAACATACGATTTCGCCCGGCAGATGGAAGGGGCGAGGGAAGTGAAATGCTCGGAATTTGGAAATGCGATAATTAGAAATATGGGATGAAAATGAAATACTGGATGGCATGGTGGATGTTATCGGCGCTCCTTCTGGCGAGTCCGAACGCGGTAAACCCGGCACCTTCTGCAACCGGATCCGGTTTAAGTGCTTTTTTGGGTGTCGCGATATTTCTTTTATCCCTCATCGGCCTTCCTCTTCTTGGAGCTGCGATCATTGCTGTTTTGATCGGACGGTTCGTAAAGTCTGCTGAGAAATACAAAAAATGGCTGAATATCATTACGGTCGTTTGTGTTTTACCCATTCTTTT
>DATDYG010000062.1:0-2876 GCA_035289085.1 Candidatus Bilamarchaeaceae archaeon
TATCTCCGCTCTTGTGCGCTTTAACCCTTTCCCTACACCTTTTACACCCGATCGAATTCGTTTCCGTGCTTTGTAAATGCCAAATCCTGCTCCGCCCAGAAGCAAGGGGATAAGGATCAACACCCATATGGGAATTTTGGAAAAGAATCCCTTTTCCTTCGGCACTTCGACTTCAGTCGTGGTTTCGGGCCGCGGTGGTGCCGGTGGTCCGATAGGTCCTTCCCCGCCAACTGCTCCTCCTCCTCCGCCGGAGCCTACGGTTGCCGATCCCGACCCAACCGTCTGCGTTCCTCCTCCTACGATCTTGCTCTTCAGCGAACCGAAGAATCCTTTCAGGCCATCCATGGAGCCTTCAAAGAATCCGCCGCCGGAGCTTATGCCGCCACCGAAGCCGCCGAAGTCGGGCAGTCCAAAAGAGCCCGAGGAGAGCAACTTGCCCAATAGGAACGCTAAGAATAATGCAATCAATAGCGCCAAAATAAACGCCGCAAACTTATGCTTCTCCATGCCGGCCTTGATCAATAGCGACTGGATGAGGATGGTCAGTATCAAAAACGCCAGTCCCATGGCCACATACGCAAACGAGTCAATGGTGAAATTCGTGCCGGCTACAATCGACAATGCCGATGCAAATGCGATGATGAAGGCCAATGTAGCGGTTTGCCGGTTCGAGCCGCCCATGGCCTTCCCAAGGGCCATATAGAATGCCACAAACAGCAACAGGAACAGCAGCCCGAAGAGGATGAACTCATCGTACGCCCGCCAGCCGCCTTGGAAGAAGCTGTTGAAATTCCGGGCGCCGACGCTGAACGGCCTCCCTACTACATCCGTGAACTGGGCAGCCACAATGGGCATGATCCCTAGCAGCATCACCATGCCCAGTCCGAAGAGCAGCTTCTTATTCATCCGTACCTCAGGTAGCGTTTGATCCCATGGACAATCACTTGCTCGCCTTGCAGCACCCTGCCGTGCTGGATAATGTTCAGCACCTTGGTATCTTTTTCCAGGACATACCGGCTGAATTCTTCATCATTCAAAATGAGCCAATGCACGTCGTTCAGCGATTTTTTCGCAATGTCCTCGACCAGCTGCTTGTTGTTGGCAATGATCAGCAGGGTTTTGTTGTCGTAAACCAGCGCTTTCGCGTCTTCTTTCAGCGCATCGACAGGGATAAGTTTGGCATCTTTGTCCAGCAGCACAATGGCTGCCAAATGCTCCGCAATCTTGCTCCGCAGATAGATCTGGTAGAACAGGCCCGTGCCTAATTTTTCGGCCTCTACGATCCCGGCTTTCTGCAGCTTCTTTAAGCTGAGATGCGCCCCTGCCGCACTCAGCTTGAGTTGCTGCGACATCTGCCGTACTGTAAACCGTTCAGCAAAATGCCTAACGAGAAAATCGATTACTGCAAAATCATGCTTGGCTAAGCTATTCATATTAATTAAAAATGTATATTCATCAGTATTAAATTTACTTATATTTAAATATTACGATTATAAATAGAGATTAAAGAGGTTAAAGTTAATAAAAAATTAATGAAAAGCTATTATTTTAAATTTAAAATTAATAAAAAAGAATCAAAAATTGTTAAAAAATATATTATCTAAACATAAAAAATAATTGAACAAACATAAAAAATAGATATAATCTATCGCTCAATTACAACACCTTTCAGTCCTTGAAAGGCCCTGTCTCCCGTGAGGAAAATTCGTTTTGTATCGAGCGCATAGGCATATCCCAAACAGTCGATATACGAAAAATGGGTTTTTTTATGCCCATACCTAAAAATCATAGCCTTTGGGATAACCTCTAACGGCAATTGCACAGCCAGCCGGGAGAACCGTTGCATGAAAAAGTGTGCTGTTTTTTCATCGTATTTTTTCAGCAGAAAGTAAAACAGCTCTGCCAGATTCTCTTTTAAGGTAACAGCATCTGCCTCGATGTACTTCTCATATTCTTTATTGCCGTTAGCCATCTCCACAAGGGCATACGTATCTAGGAAATAGCTCATTCCCATCGGCTTTTTAGCTCTTCATCCACTTCTTTTAATAGTTCGTCGGTGGATCTGTCGGAACTGGCTTTGAAATTCTTCAGTTTTCCAAAGATTTCACGTAATGGATTGATTTTTCTCCGTACAATGACCTCTACCTCGTCATCCACCGATAAATCCTCCGATTGCAGTTCTTCTTTCGGCAGAATGACGCCTATCGAATTTCCCCATGCTTTCAATCTCGTTTCGGTTTTTACCATGCACTCACCTAGTATAATTATACATCTAATTAACTATATAAACCTTCCGGTACCCCAGACAATTCTGCCGACGGCCATGCTCCAACTGCTTAAATCTGCGGTGCATGCCGTAGCTTGAAAACGACGGGGTATACTCTTTTAATCCGTGCCGAGGCATTTCTATGATCTAATGGTTACCTATTGGGTAACCGGCCTTAGCCCCATTACTCTCGAATGCTCCGCTCCTTTTTTAGGTAATATGTCATCACTATCTAATAGTCAAAAAATAGCAACATTTATATAGGGGTTCTGCGATTATTATTACTATTCATGAATAGTAAAATCAAATTTTGTGAGTTTTGTAACTACACATGGCATTCCCGCGTAGCGAAGCCTATATCCTGTCCGCGCTGCAAGCGGCGTTTCGATTACAAGGAAGCCAGACTGGTTCTCAATCAATTGGGCAAAGAATACGGATACAACCTGCTTGAGGAAAGACCATGAGCCCGGCTGCCAACGAGGAATCTCCACTGGAGAAAGAAGTAAAGAACAAGAAAAGCGAGGGCTTCATCCGGAAAGCCGCGAAGCTGGTGTTCTTGGGAGCTGCAGCGGCAGCCACCACTGCCTTGGTCGCTGGGACCATGGGTACA
>DATDYG010000063.1:0-3671 GCA_035289085.1 Candidatus Bilamarchaeaceae archaeon
AAATCCACTATTTCTACATCCGCGGTTTCCGCGACCTGATCGGCCGCGTCCATGGCTACCCGCACCATCCCGCCGTAGGTTACAATCGTTAGATCATTGCCTTCGCGGACGATGTTGGCCTTTCCGATGGGAAGGGTATACCGTTCATCGGGCACCTCCTGCTTAAAGGCGCGGTAGAGCCGTTTCGGCTCAAAGAAGATAACCGGATCCTCGCTTTGAATGGCAGCGGCCAGCAACCCCTTTGTATCGTAAGGAGTAGAAGGGATGATAACGGTTAAACCCGGGACGTGCGCATATAACGTTTCCGGTGCTTCGCTGTGGTGCTCTAAGGCACGGACTCCTCCGCCATACGGTGTTCGTACGACCAACGGGCAGGTGAATCTTCCGCGGGAACGGTTGCGGATACGGGCAACGTGCGAAACGATCTGATCATATGCAGGGAAGGTGAAACCTTCAAACTGGATCTCGACAACAGGCCGTAGGCCATACACGGCCATGCCAATGGCGCAGCCGACAATGCCGGCTTCGGAAAGCGGCGTATCTATAACTCGCACATCACCAAATTTCTGTTGCAGACCCACCGTTGCACGGAAAACTCCGCCTTCATAACCGACATCTTCGCCCATGACCACTACGCGTGGATCAAACTCTAATTCTTGCGCAAGCGCAACGTTTACGGCTTCCACTAAATTCAATTTGGCCATTTTATCCCTTCAGAGATTCTATTAATGGTTTTCCTTCTCGCAGGTTTCGATCTATATCCGATGCAACTTGAAGTGCAATCCGTATCATTCTCGCTCTTCCAACATCCTGCATGTACGTTGCATTGGAAGATATTTTTATCACGCTGTATGCAAGGCAGGAGACACCGAGCACTGCACCGGCAATACCGGCAAGGCCCATACCGGGTACAAAAATCGCGGCCAGCGCAGCCACAGGAACAAGAAGGCTACCCACAGCCCCAATGGTTTTATCGAAATCATCGATATTTTGGAAATAAGAAAAGTAGCTCTTTTCTGCCGCTTGCGCATGTATTAGTTCAACTGCTTCGAGGCCGGTTTGGAGAGGGGTTTCTCCCAGTACCTCTGTCCTTATTTTTTTATGCCTTGCACGTAATATAGGATGGCGTAAACCGGCACGGAATCTGCTTTCCTCGCATCGATCGAAATAGCGATCCCACATATTGCTTTTTCGTGTTGTCCATCGCTGTTCGCATGCTTGGGCATGCTCATGGAAAACGATGGTTTTTCTTCTTCCGTCAACACCCTTAAATGATTGCATGATCATCCCTTGGACTTTAGATATTCTTTCATTTCTTCCATCTGCTCTTCCAAACGGGGAGTGATCTGGTGGTATACATACTGGAACATTTCTTCCGGGTTTACTTTCGCGGCTTCGACCTCGGCCGCTTCCGTGGCCTTTTCGATTTCCTGTTTGACGCGTTCCAGCGTCTTTTTCTCCAGCTCGTCGTTCCAGTAGCCCTTGTTTTTCAGATAGGTTTGGAACCGTTTAACGGGATCGCGTTCCTGCCAGTGTTTTACATCTTCTTCGGTCCGGTATTTGGTAGGGTCATCCGCAGTGGTATGCGCCCCCATCCGATAGGTCAATGCTTCGATCAGCGTGGGTCCTTTGCCTTCCCGGGCTTTTTTCAGCGCTTCGTGCACGACGGCATACACCGCCAGCACGTCGTTGCCGTCCACCTGAATGCCATTGAACCCGTAGGCCAGGGCTTTTTGGGCGATGGTGGAGGAGGCGGTCTGTTTTTTTCGTGGAACGGAAATCGCCCATTGGTTGTTCTGGCAGAACAATACGCAAGGCACCTGGAATACTCCTGCAAAATTCATCCCTGCGTGGAAATCGCCTTCGCTGGTGGCCCCATCGCCGAAATATACGATACTGGCGATTTTATCGCCTTTGATTTTGGCAGCCCAGGCCGCACCAACCGCATGCGGAATTTGCGTTGCAATCGGAATGAGAGCCGTATAGTTGTTCTGATCCTTGGGAAATTGGAATCCTTTTTCCGCGCCCATCCAATAGACCATTAAATCCTTCATCGGCACGCCGCGGTAAAGATAGCTGCCATTATCGCGGTAGGTGGGGAACATCCAGTCGGACGGCTCCAGCGCTGCGGCGCTGCCGATCTGGGCGGCCTCCTGCCCCAGCAAAGGCGCGTAGGTATACATCCGACCTTGTCGTTGTAGTTTCAGGCATTTGTCATCAAATGCACGTGCCAGCACCATATAGGTGTACATACGCAACAATAGATCCTGGGGTAGTTTCGGCTCGAGTTTTGGATCTGCCTTCCCATCTTTGTCCAATATCTGAAGATGGCTGATCTTACCTTGAAAAACATCCGTAAGTGGCATTAGAATCTTTAAACTATTCTACCGTATCCTTTAAAATGCTGTCGAAAAAAACGAAATGGAGTGCGTCAAAGAACGAAAAAGATTTATTCGGCAGGAAAGAGACGGCCTTCCGGAGTGCGGTAATCGGCAGCTGGATCTCGGCTAAGATCCACAGGGCTGGTGCTTCCGTCAGCAGGCACGCTAAATATATTAGATGGGCCTAACCTATCGGAATCGGAATGGAAAAGAATAATGGTGCTGTTCGGACGAACGAAACGGGGGGTACCGTTAATAGTTGGAAATTCAGGACTGCCGACAGTCAATACCCTATATGAATCTGCACCTACATCGATTACGGCTACTTGCACTATCGAGGGTGGAGTATTAAAAGCGACAGATAAACCGGATGCTGTCAGGGAAGGGGAACTGGCGGATACGCCTTCGGGGGTTATTCTAACGGGCTCCCCTGTAGCTATACCTCCCATTAGCTCCACGCCAAAAACAGCCGGAGCGCTACCTGCAGGAAATTCTGCAGAGAAGGCCATCAAGTCTTCTGCATCAGATACGCTGGGAGATCGCTTGAAGGTATAGGCAGCATTGCTAAACACTACGGTTAAGCCGCTGGCATCCAGATGGATACTGCAGAGGTTTTCACCGCATACATAGAAAACTCTGCCGCTGTTGGAACATTGGGGATTTTGATCAACCGTACTGCCATCGGTTAAGGCAACCGGTTCGGTAGCCACTGGAGGAGAAGCAGAGAGGTCGATCTCAATCTTGAACAGTCTCATAGAACCTTCCCGGTCCGACTCAAAGACAGCGGTAACAACGCCTCCTTCTATACACCAGGTGGGATGAAGATCATTGACCCCGACACCAGAAGTTAACGGGGTTAACGAGCCATCCTCTTCCAATAGGGACAGATTAAAGCCGCCTTTGGTTGCGCGCGCAAGTACAACTCTTAAAACAGGCTTTGGAGTTTCCATATCGTTCGGCATAGCATCGGTTTCGGCATCTTTTCCTACAGCATCGCCTTCCATATCACCGTCTTTTTGACCGTTCTTCTGAGAAGAACGCATGTCGGTTTGGGCATCGCCCATGGAAGCGTCATAGCCATTATTAACTACATCTCTGCATGCAGCTACTGCGCCGCCCGCTGTCATTAAACCTGCAGCGAGTATGCCGGCTGCCTTGAATCCCCGGCCTACGGCCCTGAAGAATCTGCGTGTACGGGAAACAGGCTGCTGCACGGATTGGGTGCTCATCAAGTGTGTGGTCATGGTCCTATATATGAAAGGAAATGTTTTTAAATGTTTCGAGAATTGG
>DATDYG010000064.1:0-2701 GCA_035289085.1 Candidatus Bilamarchaeaceae archaeon
CAATGTGGTAGCGGATTTTGTACACGCAATGATTTGCCCGAGACAATTCCATGGGTAGGATAGATGCCGTAAACGTTTTACAGTTATGCACAATCCGAGGTCATCCCCGCCCTAGAAGGGCGGGGTATTCTGATAAAATAACTCCAGATGATGGGAGAGGATCAATTTGCGTATATCCGAACGCTCCCAAAGGAAGGCGGCAAAAAATACGTTTGCATCGATTACCAGTCTCATAATCCATGCCTTTTCGCCATGCCGGATTTTACCTTTTCGGCTATCTTTTCCACATCTGCTTCGGTTAATTGGCTGCCTTCCAGCAGCTTATCCAGCCGCTTCAGGATTTTAAGCCGTTTTATTTTTTCCTCCAAAAGCTCCGCCGTTGTTTTCGACCAGTTTACATCCCCAAATTCATTCATTTCTTTTTTTATCCTCGCCGGTATCGAAAACGTTACATTTACACTTTCCATATTCACCCCTCCATATTTACACTATTTTTGAATATTTTTATTATTAATAATATTAATACATATTTAAAAGGCTATCTAGCGTGATCCTTCAGGCTTCGCAAAAAATCGATAAATTCCTTAACGTGCTGTTCAACATCTTCCAAACTGTGAAAAACCCGATCGAAAATGCGCGTCAGTTGACCAAGACCTGTTTCTGATTCCACTCCGGTCTTATAATCCGTATCGCCTTCATACAACCGCAGCATCGGTTTCTCAAGAATAGCCAATGCCCCGAGTTCCAAACGCACTCCCCATGAATCTTCCGGGATAAGGATAGCGGCGTCACATTCCCTCACCCACTTAAAATCTCGCGGCACATAGAGGGCTGGGTCTTCCATTCCCTTCCACCCCTCTTCGCGGAATCCGCAGGAAGTAGTGGCTCCGTGCGCCTCTGCTGTCCTGTCAATCGTTTCAACCAATGCACACAACTTGGCAATTTCTGCAGGCTTGCCTACCTTTTGCGTGATGGACGTGCAGATGAATAGCTTTAATGGTGCGGATCGTAGAGTGCTCATAATAGGTTATTGGGGGCAAACCTTTAAAAACCAATAATAACCATAATTTATCAATAGCAAACCCTCTGTGGGACAGAGCAAGATTTATATTCTTAGCACTTTAATTAGTTGTTAGGGGAGGAGATGCCGGAGCTAGAGATCATTCCAGCGGTACTAGTTAAAACACGGGAGGACTTGCTCTCCCAGATAGAGCAGGTCATGCCCTACGTTAAGAATGTGCAAATCGACATCATGGATGGCAAATTCGTTCCCAACAAGACGATCGGTCTGGACGAACTGGCGGATTTGCCGATGGGCGTAGGATACGAATTCCATTGGATGGCATACAATCCGGAGCAATGGATAGAACAGGTACCCGGGCCGCATTTGCATCTCGTGCACGTCGAGAGCATGGGACCGTTTTCGCATCTTTCGGAAACCGTCAAAAAGGTAGGAGGACGGCTGGGACTGGCGTTCAATCCGGAAACGCCGCTGGACCGGATACACCCTTACCAGAAACAGGTGGAGCGGATTATGGCTATGACCGTACACCCCGGCTTTTCCGGCCAGAAGTACATTCCCGGCGTGGAAGCAAATATCCGCGAGTTGCGGAAAGAGAACCCGGTATTGGATATCGAGGTGGATGGCGGTATCAACAGGGAAACCATCCAGGGTGCGGTAAAGGCCGGTGCCAACAAGATCGGTGCGGCCAGCGCGATTTTTGCTTCAACGGATATCCAGCAGGCGATTAAGGAATTAGAAGAGGCTGCCCGCATCGCAGCCAGCCAGAGGGAGAGGGCATGGGCAACCGGATAAGGGTCACCAGTGCCAAGCAGCTGAAGCTTATTGCCAACAGCATCCGGCAGGATGTCATACGGATGTTGTTGGAAGCCAAGTCCGGCCATAGTGCAGGGAGTGTTGGCCTGGCGGATATTTTCACGGCATTGTACTTTAACGTCCTCTATCACGACCCGAAAAATCCGGCCTGGCCAGACCGGGATCGGTTGGTTCTGTCCAACGCCCATGTTTGCCCCGTGATGTACGCGGCCATGGCACGGATAGGGTATTTTCCGGTAGAGGAGCTACTGACACTCCGGAAACTGGGTTCCCGCCTGCAAGGCCATCCGCACACGGGCTCCTTGCCCGGCGTGGAAACAAGCGGCGGACCATTGGGCCAGGGACTGAGCCAGGCAGTGGGCATGGCACTGGTTTCCAAAAGAGAGAAAAAACGCTGGCGGGTATATTGCATTGTGAGCGATGGGGAGCAGAATGAAGGGCAGACCTGGGAAGCGATCATGCTGGCCAGCAAGTACAAGCTGGGCAATTTAACTGCTATCATGGACCGGAATAGTATCCAGATGGACGGGATGACGGAGGATGTGATGCCGCTGGAGCCGCTGGCCGAAAAGTATAAAGCATTCGGCTGGCGGGTGCTCGAAGTGGACGGGCACAACATCGCGAAATTCATCGAAGCCTGCGAGGAAAGCAAGGCAGAATACAACCGGCCGACGATGATCATTGCGCACACGATACCTGGCAGGGGGATTCCCTATATGGAGTATCTGAGCGAATGGCATGGAAAAACACCCAGTAAGGAGCAGGCAGACGAAGCGATTGCATTACTGGAAGAGGAGCGGAAGCGCATTGAGGGGGACGGATTATGAAGGCCGAAACGATTTCCCAGATCCGCAAGAAGGAAAT
>DATDYG010000065.1:0-5341 GCA_035289085.1 Candidatus Bilamarchaeaceae archaeon
ATGTTTTGCGGATGGTCGAAGTCCGCTTAAACGCAACGTTTTGCAACTTTTTACAGCCGGTTTTTGATCAAACCTTACTGCCACTTTTTGGTGTACAGCCCGTTTTTGGATGAAGCCTTTGGAAAAAGAGTTTTGAAGATTTGAACGACGCATCGTTCAAAATTTTGAAAAAGAAATCTTTTTCAAATTTAACTTTTCCCAAAAGTTTCGGGGGGAGGTAGGGAGGATAATGCGCTTGCGCGCCAGCCACCTTGGCCTTTCATCCAGGCGTATCCCTACAAACAAAGAAAAAGTATATAAAGCTTTCTAATTTTGTAGGAAAATTATTTGAAAAGTTTTATATTTATCATAATTTAGAAAAGTTATTATGAGTGGGAGATTAAGATTTAAAGAACGAGGGCAAGCGGCAATGAAACACCCCTATTGGACCAAGATACTGGGTATGCCGGAGAGAGGGGCAAACAGATTTTTGGCGGATATGGCATGTGCAAATAAAGGAAAACAACAGGAATTTTTGACATGGGTAGCGCACGGTTTTTTCCCCATCTCGCATTCTTCCCCGCAGGCATTTGGACGGGTGGCTGAAATAAGCCAGAATGCGGAAACGCGACGGCTGGCACGGTTTATTTACGAGGTTGAACTTGGGCTATATCCATTGGTGAAAGGCGCACCGCATCAAGGCATCCCCCACACGGAACAATTTAGACAGCTGATGGAATCGTTGGTGGATGGGATATCCATTCCGATTCCTTTACAGAAAAAATGGGAAATGCTGCGAAAACTGGATCTTGCCCATGCAGACCTTGCACAGGCACTGGCATCGTGTTATGTGATAGAAGATCTGGCAGGACCGGTAATTAATTATTTCCAAGATTTCGTAGCCCGGTGGCAGGTACTGACCCGGCGGCCAAGTCGGCTGATCCGGCGAGCGTTTTTAGACGAGCACAGTTTAACAGAAGGTGATTTGCCAGAGCAACACAGCGGCATAGTGAAAAGAATGCTTGATTCGCATAAAGACCTCGTGGAAACCGAAAGATATGGAGAAGAAAAAAAGAGATACAACGAGGCAGTGCGGGAGCATCTGGACAGGATATACAAGAAGATTTGCGGATTGATTTTTGAGGTGAGATGAAAAATGAAACGCCTCAAAAATCAGAAGAGGGTATTGTTAGTTAACCCCCCATTTCCACGGCCTATGTTAAGAGGGGCCCCTCTAAGTCAAACATACCTAGCCGGTTCGCTTAGAGAACCTCTTGTTGACTTTAACGGAGAATTTCATATTCTTGATTTGAATATTTCCAAGGATCCAACAAAAGATATTGAAAAGGCAGTTTAAATGAGGATATCCTGCACTGCCCTGAAATCCGCATCGGTTTTGATTGCCGTAGCAGCGAAATGTGTCCGGGCAGCGGAAAATTTCCTTTTTCGCAGTTTTTTCAGTACCATTTCCATTTGGGGAACGCCCTTTAACTTCCATTTCTGGGCCAGTACGTGCAGATCGTAATAAAACGGTGGCATGTCCGCTTCATCCAGCATGAAACCAAGGATTTTCCCTATTTCTCGGATATGCGCATATTTTCGCTTAGTTAATTTAAGCATTTTCTTCAGGAAACGGTTATCGTGTAATGCTCCCAACCATAATGGCCCGGCATAATCCGTAGTAGCATTGCAGCTTTTACATTCATTCTTCATGCGCTTGCTGCTTTCGCGCCATGCACAGTTATTACAGTAGCTTACGTATCCGAGTTGCTCGCAATTCGCCTTGGCTTTTGCCGCGCCTTTATCGCATTTTAGCAGCAGCTTGATGTAATGGCGGTCGCTTAATGAAACCAACGGCACGATGCCAAAATCAAACTCGTTGGCACTCTCCATGATGCGCTTGATGAGGATGCGTGTACCTGTTTCATGGGTGAATTCGTTGTTGAGCGACTTGCTGTGGTAATTTTTTTGGCAGGCCCTGGCTTCCGGACCGCAGAGAACGGCGGTATCCGTAGCAGTTACCGATAAATAAAACTGCTTTTTCTTCTGCTGGCCGTAGAACGTGCTCCAGAGATAGGGTACCGGCGTGCCAAACGGATCGATTTCGATAAGGTCATAAAAGAAGAAACCGCTGGCAAGATATTTTTCGTATAGTTGGTGGATGATTTTCCCCTTGAGCTTGTTCCTTTTCAGGTTTTTTCTTAAAACCGGGATCGCGTCGTCATTCGCCTCCAGAAAACCGATTTGTTGTATGTTTTTATTTTCCTTTTGGTAGCGGATGCCACTGATGCCTGTAGCAGAAAACCCATCCAGCACCTGCAGCTTGCCGTTCAACGCGCCGGCCGCCAGGGAAAAAAAGCTCCGGCAGAACTGCATGTTTGGATTGTAGAATATTTTTTTTGTTTCAAAGGAAATGGATTCTTCTTGCATATCTAACTAGGGTAGAAATTGGTTTTTAAGTTCACCGATGCCTTTTAATACTTAATGTATACTATATGTATAGGTGATTATATATGACTTATACAACAATACAAATTCAGGAAAAAACCCGGGAACGATTGGCCAAAATAAAGGCATCGGAAAGAGAAACATACGACCAGCTGCTAAATGCCCTTCTGGATCTTGTCCCGTCAGGAGATGATGAAGGTGCGTATACCGAAGAATTCCGTGCTTCCCTTCTACGAGCACTGGGTGATGTTAAGCATGGAAGAACCCATTCAACCGAGCAAGTAAAGAAGCAGTTGGGGCTAAAATAATGGCCTACAAACTTGTTTTTTCTGAGGAAGCGTTATCCCAGCTCCGTAAATTGGACAATAAAATCGCATCACGAATTATAGAAAAATTGGAGAGCGCAATAGACCATCCAGTCCGTTTTTTCCATCGGCTGGCAGGAAGGGAGGATTACAAATTGCGAGTAGGAGATTACCGGGTGCTGGTCAAGCTATTGCACAACGAAGGCATAATTTTTGTATTGTCCTTGGGCCATCGGAAAAACATATATCGCAAATAATCCGCTAATTCTTCTCTTTCTCCAAAAATTCCCGCATCGCCACCGTGGCGTAGCTGCCCGAAGGCAATTCAAAGCGAAATGTATTCCCTACAAAAGAAAAATCCTTTAATTCCGCCAACCATCTGCGTTTCGTTCCTTTGGAGCTGATCTCCGGAATACTTTTTATATTGAAATCCTCTTTTCTAATTTCGAATTTTTCCAATAACACCTGCTCATTTTCTGTTAATTCTGTTTCGTAACCAATGAGGTTTCCTTCTCCATCTAAACTTTCGTTGTTTTGTATTCTTTCCGCCAGGATGATGTTGAACAAATGGCTCTGGAACGCATGCAAAAACAAGAGCAGGATGTTTCGGGGCAGTTTTCGGAACGCATTGATGTAATCGTTCGGGTTTTTTTCCAGATGGACCAGCATGCTTCTTTCCAGCTTCAGATGCGGAGGGAATGCTTTTAGTGCAGAGGCATAATCCCGGGTTCTTTTCAGTTCTTCTCTCGCCAGGCTTGCTTCGGAATGTTTTTCCCCTTCACTGTCGCACAGAAACATCATGGCCGCATCTTCAAATCTTCCTTTAACAAGCTTTTCTCCAACCCAATGCGTGTTTCTTCTTGTACTACCGAATCGCTGCTCCCCAAAATAATTGGGGATTTTTCCATCAAGTTCGGTATAGATCTCATTTGCTTTATCTTCTGTGCCGCTTTCGCTATCGCGAACAGTAATGGTGAATCTGTTTCCCAGCAATTGCCCTAAGCGCACTTTATCATTTGCATACCATGCACCATTGATCTGGATATCCCTTACCCGCAGCGCAAGCAATTGCTCCTTTTTTATGGCAAATCCAGAGCAGAGCTGCGTGCTGGTGCTAACTTTATCTTTATTTCCTGCAAAATCGAACCGTTTGAAGCTGATGCGTAGTTTTTTCGCAACGGCCTTGATGGCTGCGTTGCTCGTCCAGTTGGTTTTTTGCAGGATGAAATGAAGGAATTTACCCTCCCCTTCCCGCTCGATTTTCTGGTCTATTCCTAACACGGTCCCATTCGTTGTAATTTCCTCTACCCGGAAATCCTCCGGAGATTGTTGGATGGAACCGCCGATGCCCGGTGTTTGGGAAAGATAGGAAAGATTCACCTGCCAATCACCTTGATGAGATCGGCCTTGGTTATTATGCCTATTACATCAGCAGTTTCCTTAACCAAAACAGCTTTGTAATGGCGCAAGAGGGAAGTAACAATTTCTAAGCGGGCATTGCTTGGTACTGTTGGAAAGCTTTCATCCATAACTTCTCTCACATGTATATTTGCAAGGCGATTGCCATATTGGCTTATCCAGTCTACAAACCGCTCCTCAGAAATACTGCCTATCGGGTGGCCTCTATCAAAAACAGGCAACTGCGAAATGGCTTTCTTCCGCATGAGCTGCATGGTTTTCTGCAGGGTTTCCTTTGCCGTGATGCCTATTACGGGTTTGGTCATCAGGTTTTTGGCCAAAACGAGCTTCTGCGTTTTATGCATCTCGTTTTCCAACGCTTGAATGATAGCCTGCACCTTGGAATAGGCCGGATCGATGCGGCCGGATTCGATCTTGGCGATCAGGCTCTGGCTGACGCCCGCAAGTTTAGCCAGTTGCTTCTGGGTAAGGCCCAGTTTCCGGCGCGTTTCCTTGATTTGCTTTATGTCGATCATAAATTCCAACTGGAATATTTTTATCAAAAATATATATAAATAGGAATATTTTTTAAGAGTAGGCATGGTTCATGGTTTGGCAACGCTAAAAACACTAAATGCAGCGGCTGCACATAGGCAGCCCAGGCAAAAACCTCCGAAAGCGTGGAGGAGAAACCGGGATGCTACAACCAATCCGTATGTTTTGAGAAGGCTGGCAAACAGCCCATGGGAGGGACAGGAACCCAGGACGGAAGGAATACGGAAAAGGCAATAGCGGCATGATGCCACTACCTAATAAAATTTAGCATTTATTAATAGTTTTGATGAAACTTTTACGAAAAGTTTCAAGGTGATTCTCATAGCTAAAACATTCTACATTACGACGGCGATTCCGTATGTCAATGCCGCACCGCATCTAGGCCATGCCCTGGAATTCATCCAGACCGATGCGATCGCCCGGTTTCAACGATTGCGCGGCAGGGACGTTAGATTGGGTACCGGGTCGGATGAGAACAGCTTGAAGAACGTGCACGCGGCAGAGGCCAGAGGGATAACGCCCGCGCAGCTGTGCAAGGAGAATGCAGCCGTATTTAAGCAACTGGGCGATAAGGTGGGCCTTTCCTATACGAGCTTTATCCATTCTTCGCTTAAAGCAGAGCACTGGCACGGGCCACAGAAGCTCTGGCAGCTCTG
>DATDYG010000066.1:0-6812 GCA_035289085.1 Candidatus Bilamarchaeaceae archaeon
ATGCATTGCGAACGCATCCATGGAATGCTCGGCTAAAAATTCCGTATTCTTTGCAGATAAGATAACAAAACAATATCTCAAGCATGTAAAAAGAAAGCCAATGCATGGGGTTTATCCAGGAAAAAATGCGGAATATAAAGATGAATTTACAATCGAAGCGGATAAGCTCGAGCCTTTGGTTGCTGCGCCGAACAATGCGGATAATGTAAAAAATATCCGCGAAGTTGAAGGCACGCCAATCGACCAGGCGTTTTTAGGCTCAAGCACCAACGCGCGTATCGAGGATCTGGAAATCGGAGCAAAAATCATGAAAGGAAGGAAGGTAAAAACACGGACGGTCATTACGCCTGCTTCGAGCAGGATTTATGAAGAGGCGATTAAACGCGGTTTGGTGAAAATATTCATGGAAGCAGGCGCAGTTTTCACCAATTCAACATGCGGTGCATGCGTTGGAACGCATTTAGGCGTATTGGGAAGCAAGGAGGTTTGCATTTCCTCTTCGCCTAGAAATTATGTTGGAAGGATGGGTGACAGCAGCTCAAAAGTCTATCTTGCTTCACCCGCAACAGTAGCAGCTTCAGCAGTGGAAGGAAAAATAGCTGATCCGAGGAAGTATTTAAAATAGGTCGAAAAAATAAATAAAAAAATAACAGCGCGGGACGGTAAGCGCGTTATGTATATATTTTTAATCTTTATTTCAAGTACCATTTAAGCAAAAACTTCTCAATCTCCTTATCATTCACATTATTTTTTTCCATAAGTATACTTTGCATTGGGCCTATTTATTTTTCAAGTCCCAAGTTGAGATAGCTTTTTAACCTCTCAATGCATAATTATAGCTATGCAAACGACAAGGGAGAAAGCTAGGAAAACGGTGGATGCCTTCTTTAGCGGCAAAGCCGAAGAACCCGCCAAAGGATACGGACAGAAGGTATCCGAACTTCGAGGTTACCTTGGGCAGTCTGTTTTAGTTGAACGATTCACGATTACCCAAAAAACAGAAAACGCCATATCCGTTTCGTCAGCAAACGTCTATTATGGGATAAATGTCTCTCCGTTTGAACCTCTCGACCAGTTAGATTCGATGCTAGTTTCAAGAAGAGTCGGGCAGATTTTGGGAAATGATCTGATCGTTCTGATTGCAGGCAGATTTGGTATTCTGAATTCAATGGGTGGCACCGATATTGCAATACGCAGTGAATTGCTTCATTCCAGAGAGCTGCAAAAGATGGCATACATCAAAGCTGCCATGAAACAGTTCTCCATAAAAGGAGACGTTATACTCACAGACGACTTATGGAAAGATGAATATTACTGGCAAATTGTCGGTCAATTGTACCAGAATCGTGACAAGCTTCCGCCTCAGAGACAATTCAGAGCTTTAGATGAAATTGTCAATTTATCCTCCATACCAAGAACCCTTTTAGGATCCATACCGGATGAAGTATTTGAAATGATGGCCGACGAAAAAGCTACGGTTCTGTATGCGGTGGCTGAAATAGCCGAAGCAATTTATCTTAGGGAATTTGCTTCCTCCATAATCAAGATAGGTCCACGTAGGGAAGAGGAATATGATGCTTACATCCGCAACGCACTGGATACTATACATTTATTCCAACCAGTGGATCTTCGCTCCATACCTGAAAAGCCCAGAACTGTTGTTCCATACATCATGCGTGAAGGTGAGGAGAGATCAAGAATAACACTCACAGATTCCCTTTCAGATATTGAAGGCAAACTTCAGAAGGCTAATGAAGAACCCCAGCCACTTTTCTATGCCGATACAATTAATCCGCTATTGCGCATTCTGGCTTACATTCACGAAGCCGAAACAATTCTGGGAATTGAAGCCAAGACTGCACAGAGCATCATTGGTCGGGAACTTAATGCATCCTCCTTAAGAGTGGATGAAACGCAGCAGAGAGACATCTATTCAAGACTACGTGAAAGTACTCGTGAAATGGCTGGTCTGATACACGATTTGATAATCGCCCCAATAAAAGAGAGTATTGGTTATGAAAAAAACGAGAATACACCTTGATTATGCTCAAATGCCGGGCTCACCTCCAGCCAAGTTTGTTTCAGAGTTGGAAGTCAAACTTTCAGGCATTAATGCCTATCCCGACATTTCTTACAATGAGCCCAGAAATGCTATTGCAGGTCATCTTGGTCTTGACTTGGAGAATGTATGTCTGGGAAATGGCGCAGATGAACTTATTGATATTATCACGCTGACTTATGGAAAAAAGATCATAATTGCTGCCCCTACATTCGGGCAATATGAGGAAGCTGCCAAAAGGCATGGATGCAAATATACTGTTGTGCCTTGTTTGGAAGACAAACGTTTTGGCCTTGAAAAACTTCGACCATATTTTGATGTTGCAAGCCTGATTTGGATATGCAATCCAAACAATCCGATGGGATTTGACGTAGACAAGAACGAAGTCATAAATGTTTTGAAAAACACCAAGGCTAAAGTTGCCGTGGATGAGGCATATTTCGAGTTTTATGGTCAAACACTAACCGAGGAAATCAAGAATTTCGATAATCTGATTATAATTCGGACATTTTCGAAGGGATTTGGTCTAGCTGGCTTGAGGGCTGGCTATGCACTGGCTAATCAATCAGTAATAGTTCAGATAAACAAGGTACGTCAGCCATTCAACCTGAATTATCTGGCTTCTTGCGCTATTCCGATAGCTCTGAGGCATGAAAAAGAATTCCAGCCACGAATTAAGGCAATTGAAAAGACAAGAGAGATGTTCTCAAGCAAAATGACTGGGTTAGGATATGCTCCTTATCCGTCCAAAACAAATTTCGCGACTGTTCCGTTTGACAGCCCTAAAGAAGCCAAAAAAGTTTTTGATTTCCTTGAGAATCGAGGTATCATTGTCTTGCCTCCGTGGGATTCTGAATTCACCGGAATGCCTCTGAATACGCTTCGAATAACTATTGGCACAGAGGATCAGATGCGAAAAGTTTTGATTGCATTAGAAGGATATGCGAAAGACAGAGCGAAATAACCCCCAGTTTACATAATCTCATTTTTCGGTTATTTTCTTCCAAAATAAGGTTTAGTCTCGCATAATTCGCATGTTTATAACATTATCAACAACTATTTATAATTGTTATGGTTTTGTGTTTATCCTTGCATTATCCAATAATTTGCGCCCTCGGCCGATATTTTTAATTAGTTATCGGACACTATAGTAGAAGATATATGGTAATTGGTGAAAATAATGACAGTAATAAAAGGCAGGGTTTGGAAATTTGGCGATGACATTAATACGGATATCATCATCCCGTTTCGCTTTAAATCAAGAACAAATGATCCTGTTGAGCTTGCACAGTACTGCATGTATGGAATTGATCCTGAATTTCCAAAGAAAATTTCCAAAGGGGATATTATCGTGGCAGGAAGGAATTTTGGCGGTGGGTCAAGCAGGGAGCAGGCACCGGTAGCAATAAAGTATGCAGGTATTGGAGCAGTGGTTGCAGAAAGCTTTTCCAGAATATTCTTCCGTAATTCCATCAACATAGGCTTGCCGATTCTGGAAATAGAAGGCATAAGCAAGAAGGTCACAGGGTTTGACTGTAGTAATAAAAAAGTTTTAATAATGACAGCCAAACCCTGTGTAGAAGCAGGCAGTGAATTAGAAATAGATTTGGATGCCCGCACCGTTATCATACCAAAAACGGGCGAAAGGCTCAAGGCAAAAGAACAGTTAACCGGATTTATGGCAGATATTCTAAAATCCGGCGGTCTCGTTGGATATTACAGGCAAAACAAGAAGTTTCCCTGGGAATAAATATTCCCTAGCTGCATGGTCCAACCAGCGGTACTTCCCCTGTCTGCCGCAGGCCATGGATTTGGTTCTGATCGTATGTTATCCTAATATCATAGCTGAATCGGCCATTGCAGGCCTCTCCGGTATCTATTTGGATGGTACGGAGCTGGCGATAGATGAACTGGGTGGAAATGCCGTAGCGGGTTTCATTGTTTATGCCGATCGACTGGATCATCAGCCTTCTTGGTTCCTGGTTCAATAGGGTCAGCGTTAACGTGTTGCCCACTGCCTTATACTCCACGATGGAGAACGGATATGCCGTTTGCCAGTACGTCTGGCTCTGTGTTTCCGTAATCGTAGTAGTATCCACATCGGACATACTATATACTACGAAAAACGCGATGACCAGGCCTATGCCCAATAGCATAAGCTGGCCCATGGACAGATCCCCTACTCCCATAACCTGTTTTCACAAGCCCAAATCTTATAAAATGACCTTTTACTCTGCATGGCGCTTGTGCACGCCCTGGATGGAAGGCTTCGTGATACCCGCCTCTTCATTTTTCCAATTCAAGGTCTTCAATTGAATAGCCTGAAGTCACACCTGCTTCAATCAGTATCCTCTGAAATTCCCATACGCTTACCTTGGCTATTTTAGCGGCTCTTGAAAAAGTAACCTTCCCTGTCCTATAAAGCTGTACTGCTTTTTGTTTCAGGTATTCTTTGAGGCCGAGTGCAAGAAGCTGCCTTGTAGCGGTTGATCTATCCATACCCTCTTCCTTTTCCAGCTCTGCAAGCTGCTTAAGCATAGATTTCGAAATCCGGATTCCAACCGGAATATTCTCATACATGTCCAATCACCTCAAGCATTTTATCAATAATTACCTGATTAAACCAACCTTCTTTTTTAAGGAAAATCACGGCTTCCTTTGCCTTTTCCTTCGTAATTTTTTTTGAGAGAAGCAAATCCATGATAATCCTCGGTGTTCCTATCAATTTTATCTCCAGTAGTTGCATTTTATTTCTTACATTGTTGTCATCCGTAGCTAGTATGAAACCCTTTTCTTTTGCAAGCAATACAGATTCTGCTTCTCCATCGTAAATTGCAAATTGCGTTGTCCATGCAAGTTTTTTACCATCTACATTATGCACCTTTATTTTGCCTTCTTTAAGCTCTTTTTGGATAATTATAATCTCAGGGAAAATATCCTTTTTGTCTTCAACAATTGTTTCTGATAGAACCTTCTCAGTTATATGTGAGGTATCATACAGCCGATAACAGGCATCGATGAGATTCAACTTAGACAAGTGAATCAAAACCATTGCGTCTAGCACCAAACTTTTCTTCATGTATCTATTTGTGCACAAGCAATTATAAATGTATGACTTAGCAGTATGGAAGTGAGAAATGCAAGGGATTATGTTTTTTCTGCATGGCGCTTGTGCACGCCTTTGGTGGAGATCTTTTCCAAAACGCCATCCAGCTCGTGCACGAATTTCCAGACGTACCTGTCCGGAATGTTCAGGGCCGGCTCCACGCGGATCGTTTGGGCGCTGATCATCGTGCCGGCCACTAAAATGCCGCGCTTGAACAGCTGCGCGGCTACATCATAACCGATTTCCGTACTCGCGAAATCCATGCCGATCAGCAATCCTTTCCCGTGCACGTCCACCAGGTATTTCCTGTGCTTCTTCTGTAGTTTCTTCAGTTCGCGTAAGAGATAGTCGCCTTTTTTGGCTGCCTGCTGGGGCAGCTTCTCCTCCAGCATGACGTTTACTGCGGCAATGCCGGCTGCGCATGCCAATGCATTCCCGCCGAACGTTGTACTGTGGATGAACGGATTATCTTCCAGCACCTTCCAGATCCGTCGTGACGCCATGAAGGCGCTCAGCGGCATCACGCCTCCACCTAATGATTTTCCCAGGCACATGATGTCCGGCACCACCTTCCAGTGCTCCGAGGCGAACACCTTTCCGGTGCGTCCCATGCCGGTCTGCACTTCATCCAGGATCAGCAGGATGCCGTATTTGTCGCACAGTTCGCGCACCCGCGGCAGGTAATCGTTGGGCGGGACGATTGCACCTGCTTCCCCCTGCACCGGCTCCACGATGAAGCCGGCGATATCGCTGCCGACCGCCTGCAGTTTCTTCAATTCCCGCTCCAGTGCATCCGCATCGCCGAAGGGGATGAAATGGATGGCCGGCAATAACGGCAGAAACGGCTTCCGGTATTCGGCCTTGCCCATCACGGATAACGAGCCCATGCTCTTTCCATGAAAGCCCTGTATGGTGGCGATAAACCCGGTCTTTCGCGTGTATAGCCGTGCGAGTTTCAATGCGCCTTCCACGGCATCGGTGCCGTTACTGATGAAAAAACACTGTTGCAGATCGCCCGGAGCGAGCTCCCCCAGCAATTGCGCCAATGCCCCGCGCAACGGCTCCATGAGCTCCTGGCTGTTCAATGGCATGCGGTGCAATTGATGCGTTACCGCACCCACGATCTTCGGATGCCGGATTCCCATATTATATATTCCATACCCGCCCAAAAAATCGATATATTCCCTACCGCTCACATCCCGGATGACCGATCCCTCCCCTTCCCATTCAATGGCTGCGTAATCGCCGGCCTCGGTTACGGATTTCCGGTATTCCAGGTAGCCTCTATTGAAATAGTTGTGCAAATTTTCAATTGTCGTCTGCACCACTTTCACCTGCATGCGCTTGTTCATCCGGTCGCAGTGGATGATCTTCAGGTATTCCTCGGATTTCTTCAGGATATCGCGGTACGTCAGTTGCGAGCACACATACTTCTTTCCTTTCAGGTTCTTGTCCAGGATTAATTTGGATTTCAGCTGGCACTGGCCCTCCCTGATCGCATGGTCCAGATCGAATTCACCCTTTTTTCTTTTATCTGCCATCATACCCACCGTACAGAAATGCGCATATATCGCTTCTCCAGTTCCTTAAAGAACGGCTTCTCCGGAACGTGGTATTCCGGCGGGAACGCGCCCCTTTCGGCGATCC
>DATDYG010000067.1:0-8968 GCA_035289085.1 Candidatus Bilamarchaeaceae archaeon
AGGCCAACCAGCGCATTACCGATGAAAAAGAGCCGTTCACCACCGGCGAAAAAAAGCAACTGGAAGAGTTGTTTGTCCGTTCCTACATCTCTCCGAAAACGGCTCACTGGTTTGCCACGCAGACGGATGAATTTTTACTGACGGAAATCGATGAATTTATCAGTGGCAGACGCATGATGACCGTTCCTGCCAAAAAAACCGTTACCATGGATATTGAAAAAAAGAAACAAAAAAAGGCCAGAGCCTAAAATCACCTTCTCGGTGAAAAAATGAAAATCCGTCTCACCCCTGAACTTTCCTATATCATCGGTTTCTGGCGCAAGCGCCGCACCAAGGAAGGCATCGGCATACAAGGGGAGGATAAATACCTCGAGGTATTCTCCCAGCAGATCCTGGAGCAGAAACTGACCACATCCGATAAATTCCTGCACGAAGGAAACCAGGTTTATTTCTACCATAGTGCCTACCGGAAATTTTTCCAGGAAATTGAAAAGGAGCAGCTGGAACGGTACAAATACATGAACGATTACGCGGCCAGCTATCTGGCCGGCATGTTCGATTCTGCTGGCGGCATCGATGAGAAGGGGATCGTATATCTCATGCGCATGAATACGCCCGATGAAATGCTGTTCATCCGTCTTGGTTTCGGTGCCAAGCGGAGGGAGGACAAGCTCGTGGTCGAACGTCCGAAGGCCTTTCTGGCATTCATCAAGAACTACGTGAAAATCCACACCGACCACCGGGCCTTTGCCCTAATCGGCAAAAAACGAAGGAAAAATCAGTAGCTACTTTCTTTTCTTCCTTTCCTCCATACGATTACTTTTTATTCTTTTTATAGGATGGCTAGAAGGGTAGACATGCGCGCCGTGTGGAAAACAAAGCCGGAAACAGGGCTGGAGCTCAAGGAGGCAGACGTGCCTACGATTCGTGACGATGAAGTACTGGTGAAAGTCAAAGCCACTTCCATCTGTGGCACGGACCGGCACATCTACAACTGGGATGCCTGGGCACAAGGACGGATTGGTAAAAACATCCCCTACATATTCGGTCATGAGATGGCTGGGGAAATCGTGGAAATAGGCAAGGTGGTAAAAGGGCTGGCCATAGGCGACCATGTTTCGGCCGAAACGCATATTTCCTGCAGCTACTGTTTCCAATGCAAAACTGGCAACGAGCATATTTGCGAGAATGTGCGGATTTTGGGCGTGGATACGAACGGTACATTTGCCGAATACGTGGCATTGCCTTATCGCAATGCATGGAAGAACGATAAGCAAATCCCTCACTGGGTGGCCACTGCCCAGGAACCGCTGGGCAATGCCGTTCACACGGTATTCGATGGAGAAGTCACTGCAAAAAACGTGCTTATTACCGGCGATGGGCCGATCGGCATTTGTGCCGTTGCATTGTGCAAGGCCGCCGGCGCGGAGAGTGTGGTTATGGCGGGCCACAACAATCTGCGACTAAAAATGGCTAGGGAGTTCGGGGCAGACCATACTCTTAACTCGAAAAACGAAAATATCCAAAAACGCGTGAAAGAAATTTACGAAAAAGGAGCGGACGTATTTTTGGAAATGAGCGGGAGCGAAGAGGCGTTAAACGACGGATTGGCGTTGCTTCGTCCCGGAGGCCGCGCTAGCATTCTAGGCGTATTCAAGGGAAATATCACGATGGATATCAATCGTGTGGTCTTTGGGGCCTTACGGCTAAACGGTATTAACGGAAGGAAGATGTTTGATACGTGGTACAAGGCCGCTTCTTTCCTGCGGAGCGGAATGGTGCCGCTGAAAAAGCTGGTGACGCACCGGTTTAAACTGAAAGACATAGAAAAAGGCTTTGAAGCCGTAAACCAAGGTGAAGCTGTCAAAGTGGTATTGGAACCGTAGGTGGTAACGATGAACGAACAACTGCAAAACGATATGAGGGAAGAACTGAAGGCACTGGAAGAAGCCAGCCTGCTCTGGAATCCAAAAACACTGGAAGGGCCATCGGTTTCCCGCAGCAACGTAGACGGAAAAAAAGTCCTTATGTTGTGCTCGAACAACTATCTAGGCCTCACCAACCATCCCCTACTCATGAAAGCTGCCCGAAAAGCACTAAAAAAATACGGCGTGGGTTCCGGGTCGGTCCGCCCGATTGCCGGAACATTCGACCTCCATCTGGAACTGGAAAAAACCCTTGCGCGGTTCAAAGGCACGGAAGCTGCGCTATACTACAATACCGGCTTCACGGCGAACAGCGGCGCGATTCCGGCCCTGCTGCGGGAGGGCGATGCCGTCATTTCCGATGAACTGAACCACGGCAGCATCATCGACGGCGTACGGCTGAGCAAGGCGGCACGCTCCATCTACAAGCACAAGGATATGGGGGAGCTGGAAGCACGGCTTAAAGAGGCCAACGATGCAAACGCCAAACGCATTTTGATTATTACGGATGGCGTGTTCTCCATGGATGGTGACATTGCCCCCCTGGATAAGATCGTTTCGCTGGCCGAACAATACGGTGCAGTGGCATATGTCGACGATGCGCACGGGGACGGGGTGCTGGGGGAAAAAGGCAAAGGTATTACCAATCATTTCCAGTTGGAAGGGAAAGTGGATATGGATATGGGTACTTTCTCCAAAGGCTTCGGCACCATGGGAGGCTATATTGCGGGCACGCACGTGCTCAAAAAATTCCTGCTCAACAAATCCCGTACCTGGCTGCTTACGGGATCCCATTCTGCACCGGTGGTGGCCGCAAGCATTGCGGCACTTAATCTTCTGGAAGAGAGCGATGCATTGGTGAAAAAACTATGGGAAAACCGGAACTATTACAAGAAACAGCTGGAATCGCTGGGCTTTGATTGCGGGTTTTCCGAAACGGCCATCGTTCCGATCATGACATACGATGCGAAACGCGCAAGCCAGATGAGTGCGCGCTTATTTGAGGAAGGGGTATACGCCCTGCCGATCGTGTTCCCGATGGTGGCCAAGGACAAAGCCCGCATCCGGACGATGATCCGTGCCGATCTCTCACGGGAAGACCTGGACTTTGCGATCGGTGTTATCGAAAAAATAGGAAAGGAACTTAAAATTATCTGAAAAAAGGAATAACCCAAAGAGGGCACTACCGGTGCCCGGGGTATGTAAACTTTTAGTTAACAAACGTTAACTTTAAAAAGTTTACAGTTGTTAACTGTTTATGCGAATCAACAGGAAGAAACTCTTAAGTGAGCTTTTGAGTTCAAAACTTAAGAATCGTATACTGGAATATCTTACTTCAAACAATGCACCGGTCAGCGAGAGACAAATGGCCAAAATACTAGGGGTTAGCCATACCGCCGTTAATAAGGTAATGAAGGAGCTTCTGGACTACAACTTGGTAAAAGCTACTAGTGTTGGAAGTTCTTTGGTCTGGCAGATAAACGAAAAAAGTATTTCGTATAGGCTGCTACAGCGATATTTGGCCTTGCAAACAAAAAGCAGTCTGGATCTGTTTATAAATAGCCTCAAGCATAGGATCAGAATACTTGAGCTAGAGTCTAAAATAGCTGCTAAGCGCAAAGCACCTGAAAAAATAGATCTTCGAAAAAGAGCAATCGAAGCTCATGTGATCGGTTCAGTAGCTCAAGAAACTGCCGAACCAGATAGCGATATAGATATTTTGTTGATAACTAACTCGGAAGTAAAAAAATTTTTATTAACCGATAACCCCAAGTTACTAACTGAGTTGATGGTTGATTTTGGCGAAGAAACAGGGAATCAGTTATCTATCCAGATATTTACAAATGATGAAATTGAAAAAAAGCCTGAGCTTCATTGGGTAAAGGATTCGATAAAAAAAGGTATAAAGGTATACCCATGACCAAAATAAAAGATGTTCGCAGGCAGTTCTATTCCAATTATGTTAAAAAGGCTGAAGAATTTTATGATACGATGGAAACTGCCTTTCAAAAACAGCATTGGGACGTCTGCGTAAGCAGTGCCGTCCATACGGTCATCTCCATCCTAGATGCCATTGCTGTTCAGCAACTTGGAAAGAGGAGCAGTTCTCAAAATCACCTTCAAGCTGTTTTGTTGCTTAATGATATTAAAACCCACGATGAAAATAGGAAAAGCAACTTAAAAAACGGTGTGATGGAATTAATAAATCTAAAGACTCCATCCGAATATGGGGAAAAACTCATGAGCAGGGCCGAAGCAAAAAAAGCAATGGATATATGCGAAAAGGTTTATACCTTCATTGTAGGCGAGATCAAAAAAGGTGAAATATAAATGCGAATCCTAACCGTTCACGCAGATTATATCGAAGTAGAGCCCAAAAAGAAGGCCCTACAGGATGCCGAAGAGCTAAAAGAGGAAAAGCAGCGGGAGGAAGAGGTTTTAGTCGTATTCACCTCCGTGGAAAAAGGGGACGAAGATGTGGCCCGGGCAGCGGAACAGCTTGCCCAGGAATCCATCGCGGTCGCCGATCAGGTAAAAACCAAAAACATCCTCCTCTATCCACTGGTACACCTCACCTCTAAACCGGCGGCGCCCCGCGTAGCACTGAAAGTATTGCAAACCGCAGAAAAAGCCATCCAGAAAAAAGGCTACCGCTGCACTCATTCCCCGTTTGGCTGGTACAAGGCGTATACCCTCCGCTGCAAAGGCCATCCGCTCAGCGAATTATCCCGCGAACTAAAAGCCGAAGGGGACAAAGGAAAGATAAAAGAAGAAGGTGAAGCCGTTTCCGAAAGCTTACGCAGTGAAGCCCAACTCAAAAGCAAATTCTATATCCTGGATGAATCCGGAAAACTGCATGAAATAGATAAATTTAATTTCAAAGGCCACGAGAATCTGAAGAAATTTGCGGAATATGAAATGAAAAAACAGCGGACGTATGACAAGGAGCCGCCGCACATCCAATTGATGAAGGACCATGCGCTGGTACGATATGAGCCGGCCAGCGATGCAGGGAATTTCAGGTGGTTACCGAAAGGCGAGCTGATCAAACGCCTATTGGAACGGTACATCACGCAACTTTCCGTTGCCTATGGGGCCATGCAGGTGGAAACACCCATCATGTACGATTTTGAGCATCCGGCTCTCAAAAGCTATCTCAATCGGTTTCCGGCGAGGCAATATACACTACACAGCGATGAGAGGAAGTTTTTCTTAAAATTTTCAGCTTGCTTCGGGCAATTCCTAGCTGCCAAGGACATGGTGATTACCTATCGTAATTTACCGTTCAAAATCTACGAGCTCACCCACTATTCCTTCCGAAGAGAGCAGAGCGGCGAGCTGACGGGCCTAAAACGCCTCCGTGCCTTCAGCATGCCGGATATGCACACGCTCTGCAAAGATACGGAGCAGGCCAAAGCGGAATTCGAAAAGCAGTACGACCTGTGCAGAAACTGGAATCAGGATTTAGCTATCGATTATGAAGTGGCGTTCCGCGCGCAAACCGATTTTTTCAAGGAAAACAAGCAATGGTATGAGCAAATGCTGAAAAAGCGCGGACGTCCCATGCTGCTGGAATTATACGATGAACGGTATGCCTATTTCATCACAAAATTCGAGATGAATTTCATTGACGCAGCCGATAAAGCGACCGCGTTAAGCACCGTCCAAATCGATGTGGAAAATTCCGAGCGGTTCGGGCTGCAGTACGTGGATGAGAAAGGCCAAAAGCAACACGGTCCGATATTACATACATCCGTCCCAGGGGCGATCGAACGGGTACTCTACGCATTGCTGGAAAGAGAAGCCATGCGTATGCAAAAAGGGGAGAAGGCGATGATGCCGGTGTGGCTTTCTCCTACGCAGCTGCGGCTAATTCCCGTAAGCCAGGGACAAAAGGAACACTGTGAGAAACTGCTCCAGCAACTTCATTCTCATTCTATCCGTGTGGATCTGGATGACCGGGATGAAACCCTGGGCAAGAAAATCCGCGAGGCGGAAAAGGAATGGATTCCTTTCATTGCCGTAGTAGGCGAAAAAGAAATCCAATCCGGCAATCTGGCCGTAACCATACGGGCAAAAGGGGAAAAGAAGGAAATGAAACCCGATGAACTTACTGCACTCATTGAAAAAGAAAATTCCGGCAAACCCTTCGAGCAACTAAGCCTTTTGCCATTGTTGAGCAGGCGACCGGTGATATAATCTTACCTATGAAAAACGACCGCTTCTGCATGGATTTTTTCTCTGCCCTTGCCAACCCGCTGCGCATAGCGATTTTGCAAAGCCTGCTGGAAAAGGAAAAGAATGTTTCCCAGTTGGTGGAAGATATCGGAGAAGAACGTACATTGGTATCGCATAATCTGGCACAGCTGCTGAATGTAAACCTTGTTTCATTCCAGCAGGCCGGCAAAGAACGGATTTACTGCGTTAATGAAGAGATCGTGGCCCCGCTCTTCTATCTCCTCGAAAACTTTGTCTGCAAGGGATGCTCCTTCCGCAAAAGCTGCAAAGTAATGCAGAAAAAAGGCCTCCGCATGCGGGCGCCTGTCCTGCAAAGGGAAACCTGCGCGGGATGCGGAAGGAATTAGTGAAGCGAATAGCGCTTCATCAGCAGGGAATTGCTGACGACGGAAACCGAACTGAATGCCATGGCCGCACCCGCGATGACCGGATTGAGCAAAAACCCGTTAATGGGATATAAGAGCCCCATCGCAATCGGTATCCCGAGGATATTATAGCCGAATGCCCAGAAGAGGTTTTGCTTTATCTTTTTAAGGGTGTACCTGCTGAGATCCATTGCCTTGACCACATCGCGCAGATCATCCTTCACCAGGATTATTCCTCCTGTTTCTATGGCAACATCCGTGCCGGAGCCAAGCGCAATGCCCACATTCGCCGCAGCCAGCGCGGGCGCATCGTTAATCCCGTCGCCTACAAACGCAACGGGACCGCGCTCCTGCAATTTCTTGACCTCCTTTTCCTTATCCTCCGGCAGAACGCGGGCCAGAACCTTCTCCATGCCGAGCTGCTTTGCTATCGCTTTTGCCGTCCGTTCATTATCCCCCGTGATCATGATCGTTTCTATGCCGCTGGCCTGCAACTTCGCGATCGCTTCTATGGAATTTTCCTTTAGCGTGTCCGCAATGGCGATGAGCGCAGCCACTTTCCTGCCTACGGATAGGACTACGACGGTTTTGCCCTCCTCCTCCAACCGCACCTTATCCGTTTCCACTTCCCCCGGAATGGTTATTTTTTCGCTTCCCATGAGCTTTACCGTCCCTACCCAAACCGTGCTCTTCCCGTATCTGGCCTTGACCCCATGCCCCGGAATGGCTGCAAACGAAGTCGGTTTGGTGATTTTTAGTTTTTCCTTTTGTGCCTTTTCCACGATTGCCCGCGCCAAAGGATGCTCGGAATTCTTTTCCGCAACCGCCGCAAACAGCAACGCATCCTTATCATCCATCGTATATGCGACAATGTCGGTGACTACCGGTTCCCCCTTTGTTAGTGTGCCCGTCTTGTCAAATACGATCCTCTTCACCTTGTGCAGCGTTTCCAGCGCTTCTGCATTCTTTATCAGAATCCCGTTCTCTGCGCCTTTGCCGCTGGCCAGCATGATCGCTGTCGGCGTTGCCAGCCCCATGGCACATGGGCATGCGATCACCAGCGTGGTGATCAATACCGTAAGCGCAAACGGGAAGGGCTGCGCCGCAAGAACATACCAGTAGGTAAAGGCCAGCAGCGCCAGCAGAATGACCGCTTCCGTAAACCTTCCCGCGACCCTATCCGCAAGCCTTTGAATCGGTGCCTTGCTTGCCTGCGCGTCCTCCACCAGTTTTATGATCTGGGCCAGCATGGTGTCCCTGCCTATCTTCGTTGCGCGGAACGTGAAGCTGCCTGTCTTGTTCATGGTTGCACCTATCACGGTGTCCCCCGGCTTCTTGTGCACCGGGATGCTTTCGCCTGTCAGCATGGATTCATCCACGCTGGATTCCCCCTCGATAACCACGCCGTCCACCGGCATCTTCCCCCCGGGTTTTACGATAATCATTTCCCCCACGCGCACTTCGCCTATCGGTATCTCCATCTCTTTTCCGTTGCGGATGACCCGCGCGGTTTTCGGCTGCAGGCCTATGAGTTTTTTGATCGCCTCGCTGGTCTGGCCCTTTGCCTTCGCTTCAAGGTATTTTCCAAGAACGATAAAGGTAAGCAACAGCGCGGCCGTTTCGTAATATAGGTACCCGCCAAATCCAAAAAACCCGACAACAATACTATAAACATAAGCTGCGCCTACGCCAACCGCAACAAGCGAATCCATGTTGGGCGAGCGGTTGAATAATGCGCGGAAGCCGCGGGTGAAGAAGGAATAATTGACCGCTATCACGGGCGTGGTGAAAATAAACTGCAGCAGGGCCATGTTCTGCATGACGAATTCCGGATACTCCATGGACATGACACCGGCCAGCATCTCCCGAAATGCCAGCGCAAGCACCGGCAATGTCAGGATCAGCGAAATCAAAAACCTGTTCCTGTATCCGTCGATCTCCTTCTCCCTGGCCAGTTTTTCCCGGTCCGTACCTTCCTGCCAGCCTTCGCTGTCATATCCTGCGTTAACGATTGCTTGCTTTATTTTTTCCAGGCTTAATCCCTTGGGATCATATACAATCTCGGCCTTCTCGATACTGAAACTCAGATCAATTTTTTTTATCCCGGGCAATTTTTTCAGAGCACTTTCAACTATATTTGCGCAATGCTGCGAACCCATGCCTAAAACATGCAGGGTAATCCGTCCTTCTCCATCTGTTTTTCCCTCTTCTTTTGTTTTTTCAATTCCATAGCCTGCCTTGGTTATAGCTTCCTCGATTCTTGCGATGTCCACTTCCGAAGGATTATAACTGACATATGCATTCTCATTGGCAAAATTCACTGAGGCTTTGCTTATTCCCTTCAACTCATTCAGATTCTTTTCAATACGCAATGCGCAGCTAGTACAATGCATGCCTGCAATGCGAAGCGTTGCCTTCTCCATATCCTTCTTTACTGAC
>DATDYG010000068.1:0-7234 GCA_035289085.1 Candidatus Bilamarchaeaceae archaeon
CATATTGCCAATTCTCTGAGATAATGCGCCGCAAATCCGCTTATCCCTTCAAACCTTTCTATTTTTATTACAGGGTTCGTATATCCCAGCTTATTCAAACTGGCAATGCTGATATCTGTTATTGGCTTTCCGACATCAAAAGCAGAAGGATCATATACTACTTTATTAGCCCAAGACTCACTCAAAACGACAACATGCATAAGCTCTTTTTCTTCAGCTTTCACCGTTAGTGTTAGCACTGAGATCCAAACCAAGTTTTCTTGCTGTTGCTACAAACAATAGGGACATCTCATCGCAATCCCCTCTTCTGTCCCTAAGCACCTGGTCAGGCGTTTTAGGCATCCTGTCTTTTGACCATTCGTATTTAATCCCAAGCCCACCGTCCTTTCTAATAAGCTGAAATAAATGCTCTTCTCTTTGTGTCTGCGTTGGCTTCTTGCCATTCTGGCGCATGAAATCTGTTTCAAATGCCTGCATTTTGCTGTTGAGTTCCTGAAAACGTGCATCAGAAATTTCCAGTTCTTTTGGAAGAACGGCTTTAGGAGCTAGGAAAACAGCAGGCTTGAGCAGTTGCGGCTGCAACTGCACAATAGGCATTGCCAAAGCAAATAATAAACCACGCAGAGAAAGCAAAACTCGAAAGATAATGGGAAGGATATTCATAGGTTTTTATAGTAATTTATAATTAAAAACATATAGATCTCTCGAGCGCGGTTATAATTTATTTTAGTTCGAATTGCTGGCCAGCGTAAATTCTAGAATTATTAGAAACCCATAAAAACATTTTCATCTTATCCCACTAAACAATAATATGCGATGGAATCAGCAGTTTCTAATGCTTCCTTAACGCATGTTTGGTAATCTCCAGCGAGCAACCATTATATTTTTTGCAATGCGCCTCGCATTTTTCCGCATATCGCTTTTCCGCATAGGCAAATCCGCATATTTCGCAGGCATACACCGTTTTTCCTTCATATTCCTCTGGTCTGGCCATATTTCCCACCTACCTATGCACTGCACAAACAAATAAAAATTCTCTTTTTGTATGCTCGATATGGCAGATACGGTGGATTTTTTCCTGGTTATCGGCTTGATCATCCTGATCGGTTTTTTTGGCCGGTTGCTCAGGCATAAGACCAACATACCGGAATCGCTTTTCCTCATTGTTCTCGGCATCATTCTTGGCCCGGTCACACATTTTTTTGATGCTTCTTTGCTTCTGGGCTTTGTCCCCATCCTCTCGGTTTTTGCACTGGTGGTGATACTCCTTGAAGCAAGCACATCCCTGGAAATTTTTTCATTGGTCAAATCAGTGCCGCGCTCACTGATATTTACGCTTCTGGTCGCTATCCTGATTGCCTTTGGCATAGCAGCTCCTTTGCACTTCCTGCTGGGTTATAGTCCTGAAGCAGCCATCATCTTGGGACTTATTTCAAGCGGCACTACTACGGTTACGGTAACTGCCCTGCTGGACAGACTGCAGGCATCCAAACCCGTAAAGGATCTGCTTACTCTTGAAAGCATCATAAATGATTTTATCGGCATTGTCGGCACATTCCTGTTACTGGATTTTATCCAGGCCCAAACGGCAGATGTCACGACTGCCTTACAAACTTTGTTTGGGGATATATTTGCCGCCATTGTGGCAGGCCTGATTGCAGCTTTGGTCTGGCAGCATATACTGGTCCGTTTCAATGTTAAAAAAGAATTAAGCTATATGTCAACGCTGGGAGCCGCATTTGTTATCTATTATTTGGGTTATCTTACCGGTGCCAATCCCATCATAACGGTCTTCGCATTCGGTTTATTTATCGGCAACATGATGACTATCGCAGATTTTGCGCGCTGGAAAATGAATGATTTTTCTTCCACTCTGGAATCCATACGCAATGTCCAACCCGATATATCCTTCTTTGTCCGCACATTTTTCTTTGTTATCCTTGGAATCATTTTCAATCCCAGTTCCATTAGCCTGTCCGTCCTTGCAGTAGTGGTTTTGGTTACGGTTGTTGCTTTGGCGGCGCGATATGCTTCATCCACTTTACTTTCCCACTGGGATTCTTTCTTTATTGAAAATCGTCAGCTCATCACCATCATGATCCCCCGCGGTTTCGCAGCAACCATTCTCGCATTCGTTCCCCAGCAATACGGTATAAACATTCCTTTCCTTTCCGATATCGTGTTGCTGGTGGTATTCCTGTCCACGCTGGTGGCCATCATCGGGACGGGATTCTATGCCCATACCAACCACAACGCCAGCAAGAACGGCAGCAATAAAACCAACAATACAAGCAGCAAATCCGGTACGTCCGCGAAGGAGAAACCCGATGCAGTAAGCCTGGAATTCAAGTGAAACAATGAAATTTTTCGGCCGGTACGGCGGCATTGAATATTATCATACCTCTAATTTCCTATACGCGAAGAAAGATGGCGAGCTGTACAAGCTGGCACTCTTCGACAAGCACTTTTACAAATTACGGCTCTACAACCGCGTGCCCATCCTGGAGATCGATGGCGTGCGCATGCACCTGGTGAAAAATTTTTCCAGTCCGCTTGACTACGCCCGGGAAGTGGCAAAGCAGCTGCACCTTTCCAAAAACGACGTAGTGCTGGACACCTGCATGGGCCTGGGCTATACGGCTATGGAAGCAGCGAAATATACGGAACGCGTCGTCACCTGCGAACTGCACCGTGCCGTCGTCCAGCTGGCCAAATGGAACCCGTTTTCCAAAGGTTTATTTACCAAAAACATCGAAATCCAGCAAGGAGACGTTGCTTCGCTGATCAACGGGTTCAAGGATAAAACATTGGATGCAATCATTCACGACCCGCCGCGTTTTAGCCATGCACCGCAGCTTTATTCCTCCTCGTTTTACCGTGAGCTGTTCCGTATCTGCAAAAAACGTGCCCGGCTTTTCCACTATGTCGGCAGCGTAGGAAAAAACATAAAGGGGAGAAGCATTGAAAACGAAGTTAGCAAGAGGCTTGAGGTAACAGGCTTCAAAGATATTCGTTACATCCCAAGGTTACAGGGCCTAATTTTTAAGAAATTCTGAGAAATAGTCGAATTTTTAAATATTTGTACACACATAATACAAATAGGTGATAAATATGACTAATATGACGTTATCCATACCAGAAGAACTTTACAAGGAAATGCAGCGGCATCGAGATCTTAAATGGAGCGAGGTAGCACGCGAGGCTTTCGAAAAAAAAATTAGGGAGTTGCATTGGATGGATGAAATACTTAGCAGAAGTGAATTGACAGAAAAAGATGCAGAAAGAATAGGGCACAAAATCAAGCACGAAATGGCAAAAAGGTTTCTTAAATGAAGCCAAAGATAATTGTCAATACCAATAGAATAATTGCAGCATTAATCAAAGATTCTGTATCTAGAAAACTGATCTACCATGCTAATATAGAATTTTTAGGTATACATTTCAGCAGAAAAGAAATTGAAAAATATAAGAAATTAATCATTAAAAAAGCCAATATAACTGAAACAGAATTTGAACAGTTGCTTTATCAATTAAATGATAAACTTATTTTTATAGAAGAGGAACTCTTAAATTTATGCATGGAAGAAGCTAAGAAAATAATGTTTAAAATAGATCCAGATGATGTGCCTTTTATAGCAGCTGCTTTAGCTACTGGTGCAGATATCTGGAGCGATGATCTACATTTCATAAAACAAAAAAGAATAAAAGTTTGGCGAACTGAACAATTGCTAAAATTTTTATAAAGATGGCCCCAATTTCCTTATCGTTTTCAAAACGTACCAATATCCGAACAAAGCAACGATTAAGCTTGAAATCAAAATCGCCAGCCATATTCCCATTTCTCTAAGTCCGAGAAAATATGCAAACAGCATTACTGCCGGAATTCCTATTACGAAAAATCTAAGGAGGGTAAATATAAGGGAAAGATGCGCCTTTATCAATCCTTGAAGAACAGAGCTTGAAATTATTGCGATTGCTGTTGATATGTAAGCCAGAGCAGTAATTCTTAGATATTCTGCAGTCATTCTTGTTATTTGAGTATTAGTTGTGAAGATGGCTGCGAGATTTTCTGCAAATAACATAACCGGAATTATCGCAAGAACCAAAAAAATCATTGAATATCTGATCGATTTTTGATATATGTCTAAAATTCTGCCAAATTTCTTTGCACCATAATTTTGTCCAACTAAAGGAACAACAGCAGTTGCTATGCCTATTGCAGGAAGGATTAACAGCTGATCAATGCGTGTGCCAATGCCAAAAACTGCAATTGCATTATCACCAAAATCACTTACAAATTTTATTATTATGAGAAAACCCAAAGCTACGGAAGAATGCTGGAACGTTACCGGGATGCTTTGTGTTGCAAGCTTAGTCCATAAAGCTAAATCTGGCTTGAAGCTGAAAAAAAGCAAATTATTTTTCACTACCTTATAGCCAAGTGCGATAGTTGATATTATCTGTGTTACTACAGTTGCTAATGCCACGCCTGCAACGCCCATTGCAGGAAAGCCAAACCCCCCATACATGAATAACGGATCCAGGATAATATTAAGGAAAAATCCAAATACCAGCACATAACCAAAAGCTTTTGTATCACCTATTGAATTAAGCAGGCCATTCAGTACCATTACCAGAAAGAAAAAGAACAAACCATAATATATCATATTCATGTATTCTAATGCTAACAGATGCGTATCTCCCTTTGCACCAATAGCACTGAATACAACATCCGCAGTGGCTAAGCCAACAATGCTTGCAAGAACTGAAAGAAAAATTGCGAATAAAATGCTTTGCATTGCCAAATTTTTAGCTTTCTCAAAATTTTTCTCTCCTCTTGCCTTTGAAGTTAATGCATTTGTCGCCGTACCTAATCCAGAGCCCATCGCAAGAATCAGAAAATAGATGGGAAAAGAAATAGAAACCGCAGCAAGCGCTGTAACGGATAATTGCCCAACATAATATGCATCTGTCGCATTATACATTGCCTGAAAGAATAAACCAATCGCAGCAGGCAGGGCCATTTTCTTGATATGCTCGCCTATGTCGCCTGTGGTCAAATCGCTACTTTGTTGCATGGGAATATACCTGTTTAATCTGAAATTCTTCGTATCCTGAATCTCGATTTTTCCAATATAATAATGCTCTTTCGTATTATTATCTCTCGCCTTTTAATAGTTTCAAAAAACTTTCTCATAATCCTATGAAGCGTTTCGAGTATTTGGGGGTGAATTCGTATTATGATTAATCCCTCCAAATCTCTCCTGTGCAAGTAAAAATATCCGAATTCGTGGTCAAAAGTTATCAGAATTAATTTTTTTTCCAAGGCATATTTGTATATCTTGTCATCAGATTTTCCGCGAAGATTCGCTTCGCTGACATCAGTTACATCCAAACCAAGCCCGCGCAAAAATTGCGTTGTTTTGGGAGAAAGATTTTCATCAACTAAAAATTTGTTGTTCATGCCAATACGACTTCTTCCTGAACATTTTCTACCGCATATTTTATAGCAGCTCTCACATCATCTCTCGTAAGCTGCGGGTAATAGTCAAGAATCTTATCGATATCGTAACCACCGGCAAATAAGCTAAGTACATTGGCAACCATTATCCGAGTGCCCCTTATCGTAGGCTTGCCATGGCATATCTTAGGGTCAATAACTATCTTTTCAGTCATACTTGCTTATAGTTTTGTGCATTTTTAAAATTATCCTTTCTTTGCTAATTGTTTATGGGAGAATACTGTTGATTCTTCTATACAACAAAAAAACAGAACCAGTATTATTAGAAACAGGTATCTATTCATTTCAATCCATCATTGCTCCAGGAAAAACTGCGCCGTTGGAGGCTCGGGCCGCTCTCCTTTGCGCTCACGGATCTGCTTGACGATTTTGGAGATCAGTTGTTTGGGTACGGCATGATAGCCGGCATACTCCTGGTACCAGATGGCCCGGCCCTGCGTGACGCCGCGCAACTCGTTGGCAAACCCGAACATCTCGGCCACGGGTAAAACGGTAATGATCGTTGCACTCTCCCCTTCCTGCTGCATGTCCGCCAGCTGCCCTCTTCGCCCGTTCGTCATGGTGACGACCGCTCCGGCATACTCCTGCTGGGTATTGATCAATACCTTTTGCTTGGGTTCCAATAATATGATGTCCGCCATGAGCATGGCCGCGTAAATCGGATTCCGCGTAGTAGGTATCATCTGGGCCGGGCCGCGGTGGATGTTGTCCTCGTGCAGCGTGGCATCCGTTAAGGTAACCTTTACCCCTGTCACCTTCTCCTTGGCCAGCGGCCCCTTGTTCATCGCCTCTTCAAATCCCTGGATCATCAATTCTTCGATTTCGTTCAGGTACTGGATACCTTTCGTACCGTTGATGAATATATTGCCCCTATAGATATGGTAAATATTCCGTACCTCATCGCGTGACATGCCCAGCTCCATGAGTTTTTCCCACTGTTCTTTTCGCGGCTTTCCTTCGGGTATCTCTCCATCGTCCAGCGCTTTCAATACCTTTTCCGGCACCGGCTCAACGGTGAACTTAAGGCGGTTGTGCTTGTTCGGCGATTTGCCTTCCACCGGTCCGGTCGTGCCCGTGATGGTTTCCCTGTACACTACGATGGGCGGAGAGGTAATAATAGGCACCTTCTTCTCGTTTTTTATCTTATACTCGATGATCTCCAGGTGCAGTTCCCCGTTCCCGCTGATCAGATGCTCTCCCGTCTCCTGGTTCAGTTCTATCTTTATCGTTGGATCCTCTTTGGATAAGCTGCGCAACGCTTCAATCAGTTTGGGCAGGTCCTTCTGCTCCTTGGCCTCGATACTTTTCGTAATCACCGGCTCGCTGTAGTGCTTGATCTGCTCGAACGGCTGGATGACTCCTTCGCTTACGGTTTCTCCTACATACACGTCCTTCAGGCCTACCGCGGCGCCAATGTTGCCTGCGATGAACCGTTCCGCCGCTACCCTGTCCGGACCCATGAATATGCCGACTTGCTGCACCTTGTACGTCTTCTTTTTCGAGGCGATATACAGTTCGGTCCCTTTTTTGACCTCTCCCGAGAACAGGCGGATAATCCCCACCTCTCCGGCATGCTCGTCAAATGAAATACCGAATACGACACCTATCGCCCTGCCTCTGGAATCGCAGGCCGTCATGGTCTTCCCTTCCTCGCTGTTCAGATCGCCGTTCTTCCAAAGCACCGGAATACGATACGGTTGCGCCATCTTCGGG
>DATDYG010000069.1:0-18028 GCA_035289085.1 Candidatus Bilamarchaeaceae archaeon
CTTTCTCTAATTTTTCTTTCATAAAAAGATACGGGGGCTAATGACTATAAATTCTCCTTTTATTGGATGGTAAGTCCTGCTTTATTGAGTGCTTCATACACTTGCCTTAAGAATACCCGGCCAAAATACGGTCGCCGAAGGAATACCGGTTCCCAGCTTCCCCAACCCGCTTGAGTGGCTTCTGCTTGATAGCGACGGAGCAAATTTACCAGATCTATGAAGCCAGGGTTTTCTACCCCTGTAGCACGGGCAAGAAGGCGAATATTCCCGTCACTTAATCCGTAACCTTTCAACGTACCTCTTGCGCTTTCATCCGCTAAAGTTTTTTCCCTGAGAAAAACTTGCTGGGCTCTTGAAGGTGAGATGCCAAACCTGTCCGCAATGGCTCTAAAGCCCATGCCGGTGGTATGTAAATGCACAATTTCCCGGTCGCGCTCTACATATCTTCGTTTCATGGATAAGTATAATCACTCTTGGTATTTAAACCTTATTCTTTCCCTATTTATTACCACAATACATCTAAATACCGGGAAAACAAATGTTTTAAAGATGCGCAACGGATACGCATAGAGGTGAACACATGGCTGTTTTGGTTTGTTCAAACAACTGCGGATCCAAGGTGGAGTCCAACCGGTGCTGCGGCAATCCGATGGATATAAAGGGGGAAACGCTGACCTGTGAAAACTGCGGGAAGGATGTCAGCGTTAACCGGTGCTGCGGGCAGACGATGAAGGAGATATGAATCGGGCAAGTGGAGGCATGAAAATCCCCCTGACCAATGCACTGGTAGTGCTTATGGTCATTTCTTTTTTATTCCAGCAGATAATCCCAGGCTACGAGGACGCGCTTATCTTCTATTCCGACCGGGCGTTATTCGATCCGTGGAGATTTTTCACCGCCAATTTTGCCCATGTCAATATACTGCACCTCTTTGTAAATGTTTACAGCCTGTATGTCATTGGAAACGCCCTGGAAACAAGGATAAAAAGTCCAGATCTTCTGAGGATACTGTTCCTGGGCAGTGCATTGATCTATCTGGAGCAGTGGATCGGATATTCGTTCGACCTAAGCGCATATGGCATCTCTTCCTATGCGGTCGGGTTGGGTGCCAGCGGCGGAACTTCGGCACTGCTGGCGGCTGCCTGGCTTTGGATCCCGGAAGAGAAGGTAAGGGTATTCTTTATTCCTGCAAAAATAAAGCACCTGGCAATGCTGTTCTTTGCATTTGAGATAATGATGTTCGCTATCGGAAACACGACGACGGCACACGATGCCCATCTGCTGGGCGGCTTGTTTGGTTTGTTATATGCGAAATATATAGCCGGTGGGAGAAGATGAGCCTGATGGGAACGGCATTTCAAAGGGCTGTTTGGAAAGCATGTGCTAAAATTCCGAAGGGGAAAGTTGCTAGTTATGCGGATATTGCACGAGCGGTTGGCAGGCCTAAGGCTGTCCGTGCCGTTGGGAACGCATTGAACGCCAATCCGCGTGCGCCGGAAGTGCCGTGCCACCGGGTGATACGAAGCGACGGACGAATTGGAGGGTATGCCCACGGAACAAGGAAAAAGATGGCACTACTTCTAAAAGAAAGAATAAAAATAAAAAAAGAATTAGTTTCAATACCCAATCCAACTATGGATTAGTATCAGAATCGCGACTTAGGTTTGTAGCAGGTTCTACAAAATACGTCCCGACCCTCGGTTGGCTTGAAAGGTACTTGACAAGCTTGGCCACATTTGGCACAGGTTGCGTCGTACATTTGTCGGTCGCCACCTCGGTCTTCAAATCCCATGTTTTCACCTCTTTATTGATCAAAGCAGTTTGCAATTTGGCCCAGACCACAAAGAGATTGCACCCAGTGCTCAATTACCATGCTGCTTGATTGTTGTAACTTCTTATCCAGAAGCTACAATAGCAACGTCACAGTTTAAAAAAACTAGAACCGTTCACTATGGTATACTATTGAATGAACTAGTATTTAAATGTTTCTATTTGTCGGCTTTGCTCTTAAAAGGTGATTCTGGTGGACTTTATTTCCTGCATAAGAGATAAGCATAAAGAAAGGAAGGGTACTACCATCTTAACATGGAAAGAGGAGAATACTCGGACTGGTTGAACAGCTATACCGATGCGGAAAAATGCGAAGCCGCATTTGCCCGGCGGCAGACGTTTTTCCGCGTGAACACGATCAAAATCCCATTGGAAAAATTCCGGCAAATAAGTAAAATTCCTTATGCAGAGGTGGATGAGTACCCTGCGGCTTTTAGGCTGACGGAAGTGCAGTATCCCATCGGAAAAACATGGGAATATTTTTTGGGCTATCTGCATCCGCAGAGTTTAAGTTCCATGCTGGTTTCGCTTGCACTGGATCCGAAACCGGATGAATACGTGTTGGATGCCTGCGCGGCCCCGGGCTCGAAATTCTCCCATATGGCCATGTTAATGGGAAACCAGGGGGTACTGGCCGGCAATGACCAGAAAGGCCGGTTATCCGCCTTATACGCCACAATCAACCGCTTGAATATCCTGAATGCACTGGTAACTGTTCGTGATAGCAAGAAACTGGACTGGAAGGGACGCTTTGACAAGGTTTTGTTGGATGCGCCCTGCTCCTCGTTGGGAAGCGAGGAATACGCGGTCGAACGCTGGAATGTTGCAGAAAGCCGGCGCATGGGCGCGATCCAGACGAAGATGCTGTTTGCCGCATACGATGCATTGAAGCCTGGAGGCCATTTAATCTATTCCACCTGTACCTATGCGAAAGAGGAGAATGAGCAGGTTGTCCAAACGCTGCTGGAGAATGTGCCCACTGCAAAACTGACGGATGTTGGATGGAATGTGCCGCACGATAGCGGACTAAGCGAATATGGAAACGAATTCAGAAGGTGCTGCAGGATTTATCCGCAGCATCTGCAGAGCGAGGGATTTTTCATTGCGAAAATAACCAAGGAGGAATAACATGGGCGTTGGAAAACGGGAAGAGAACTTCAAACGGTATATCGAGCGGCATTTCGGAATAGAGCTCCCCGCGGGGATAGTGCTTTTGTACCGGCGCGGGGTACGGGTGGCCAGCCCGGCACTGCAGAACTGCGATATCCACGGGGAACCGGGATATGCTGCCTGTGATTTCGGATTCAATCCGACCCATGCGTTCATACAGAATTTCGGGCACCTGGCAAAACGAAATACGGTGCAGATGAGCGAAGAGATGGCTCGGGCATATGCGGCCGGAAAGGATCTCCGGATAGACCTGGGGGAAAAACGCAAGCATATTATCGTACGCTACAAGGGCCATGTACTGGGAAGCGGATACTACAACGGCAAAAAAACCCTCCTCAACAAGCTTCCGAAAAAAGGATGCCGGGAAATAATCAACCGGCTATAGGCCGAAGAACTCCCGGCCCCACGCGGCCAGGTGGAGACTGGTCCGCTCCAGCTTGAGCATTTTCTGGAGGTTCATCAATCCCGGCAGCCATTCGCCAAAGATTACGGGTGACATCAGGTATTCCAGCTCCAGCACCCACAGGATACGGAATACGAAAGCAAAAGGAAATATGACCAGGATGCGTACCGCGTTCCGTTTGAGAAAGGAATACTTGTTCCGCGCTTCGTTCAGGTTGAGTAGGATATCTATGAATAAAAATCCGCTCAGTAGGATTTCAAGGGTTTCCAGCGTCTCCCGCGCTATGAATGCAGGGTGGAAAAACAGGTCCAGAAGGATAGTGAAAATAAGCAGGGGGAAGGCTATGCGCAAGGCCAGTTTCCACTCGTGCCGGTGATGCATGGGAATTCGCATGGGATTGCGGTTACTATTGCGGCGTATTTAAACATTTCGTTCAGAGAGTGACGATTGTCCGGGGCAGTTCCGTTCCCCTGAATACCGGCCCCATGAGCGGCCGGGCCCATTCCATGAACGCCTCGCTCGGATAATTTCCATCCGTATTAATAAATTCCGGCGGTGCGCGCGAAGCGGCGCCTGCCATCGATGTTAAATCCGCGATTTCAAGCGATAGCGCATAAGGGCGGGAAGAACGCCGTTGCAGCGTCACGCTGCCGGATGGTCTTTGTTGTTGAATGACAATATCCACGGCTTCTGTTCCTGCCCGGTATGCCTCCTGCACATCCAGTTCCGTCGCTTCCGCACAGCGCAGCAGGTAGTTAGGCACGTCTACGCTTAGCCGCAGCCCGGTTCTGCCGAGACGGGAGCGTACCAGCCGGCCCAGGCCGGTGGCCAGCATCAGATCGTCTATCCGTATGTTCCCATAGCTGTCGCGCTCCACCGGAAGACCGAACTCTTCAGCGAGTTTCTCGAAAAAGAGCACGGTTCCCTGGCCATTGGGAACCCGGATGCCTTCAGAAACCACCACAACAATTCCGCCTCCCGCACGCGCATAGGCTGCGCGGAGATCCTCGATAAACCGGTCTGCATCGAACAGCACCTCGCAGGGATAGATCAGGTGCGGCGCCTTCGCCGGATCGCCGTTTTTGGCAAAGGCCGTGGCTAAGGAAAGATAGGAGGATTCCCTTCCCATCAATACGACAATCTCAATGGCAGACATGCTCCGGCTCTCGTAATTCAAGCGGGCCACAAAATTGGCCGCCGCGGTGGCAGCGGAGGGATAGCCCGGCGTATGGTCGTTGTTCCGCAAATCGCAATCAATGGTCTTGGGGATATGGAAAACGAACAATTCGTATCCTGCCGCCTTTGTGGCCGCATCAATACTCTGTGCAGTTTCTGCGGTGTCGTTCCCTCCGATTAAAAACAGGTAGTGGATATCCAGCTGCCTGCACCGTTCAAGAATAATTATGCATTTCTCCTCATCGGCCTTCATCCGGGAGGAGAACGCATCGGATCCGGGCGTGCGTTTGAGTTTTTCCGCATCCACGGGCAGGCGGGAAAGCGGCTCTGCCATGACGTTGAACCGTCCGTCTACAAAACCCTTCACACCGCCGACGGGCATGTACGCCCTGCCGCGAAATCCGTGTCGCTCTAGGCGTTGCAGGACACCGACTAGCGAAGCGTTGACAACGGGATTGGGACCGCCCATCTGTCCAATGGCCACATTTCCTGCCAACCGACGCATGGGAATATATGTAGAAACTGCAGATATTTATTCGTTTCTACACCCATATCGCCAGCAGCGCGCCCATGGCAGCCAGGGATAGCAGATGATAAAGCGCATTCAGGAAATAGAGCTGAAGCGGCTTCCTTTCCCATAGCACACCACCGAACATCAGCGTGGCAACGAATCCGAACCATATCCATGCCCCGGCCATGGCACCATCGGAAAGGGTGGTAGCCTCGATATAATCCACGAAATGGGCCAGGACGTAGGCCACGATGAGCGCAACGATAAAACCACCGATATAACTGGATGCCATGCTTTTGTTTTTGGCTTTTTCCAGATCCGGTTTCCGGAAGCTCATGAGCCTCATCCACTGTCCGCCAAACAAGGGCCCGTACCAGAGTATCCCCAGGACCACGCTGACAACGGCTGCCGCAACGACGGCCACCACATTTACATCCACAACGACCATATCATTTCACCTCGCTATTTTGCTTTATATACATACAATGTTTGTGTCGGATAGGCAAATCCGATTTTCTCCTTTTCAAACCGGTTAACCAGCGCAAGGTTGATGGATTGCTGGATATCCATGTATTTGTTATAATCCGAGGTCATCACATAATACACGATTTCGTAATTTAAACTGAAATCTCCGAAACTTTTGAAGTGGCAGCGGTCAAATTTCGTCAGCGGGATCCCCTGAATAATCTCCGCCACGATTGTGGGTATTGTTTCCAGTTTTTTGGCCTGTGTTTCATACGTTACACCGATGATAAATGCGATTCTTCTTTCCTTCATGCGCTTGTAGTTGTGTACGCGTATTTCCGTTAATTCTTTATTGGACACCACCAGCTCTTGCCCCTGGAGGGTTCGTATGCGCGTGGATTTGATTCCAATGCGTTCTACCGTACCCAGGTCATTTCCAATAATGATGAAATCGCCTTTTTTGAACGGTTTATCAAAGTAAATGGAGAAGGATGCGAAAATATCGATCAGGACGTTCTGCAGGGCAAACGCAATCGCAATACCGCCCACCCCAAATCCCGCCAGCATCGGCGTGACATCGTAGCCCAAGTTGGAGAGGATTAGTAGGCCGGCTACGAGCCACAAGGAATATTGGACGATTTTGCTCAGTAGTTCAATGACCGATGTGTCGCTGTTCGGATCCTCTTTCGTCCGTTTCCGGACGATCGCTTTCGTGCCGAAGCTTACGATCTCCTGCACCATTAACACCGCATAATAGGTGCCTGCAAAGATGAGCAGGTAAAACAGCAGCGTATTCACGATCTCCGACAGCACGAGGAACTGGGCAGCCACGTAGAGGGCGACAACCATGTAAAACCCCCAGCTGATCTTGTCCAGGCTCTGGAGGAGCACGTCGTCAAATTCGGTCTGGCTTTTCTTGGCCCAGGCCTTCAGCCGGTTGATCACGATGAATTTGAATATCCGCAGCACGATGACCGCCAGAATGAAAACGCCCAGTGCGTAGAGGTAGTTCTCCACTGTGTTGTCCAAAAATGCATAATCCAGGATTTCGGGGTCGATATAATTGGCAAGAATCGTAGCCATCGCTTTATACCTGGATATTAACTCTTTTTAAATTAACTGATTAATATGCTGGTGATTCCCCCCATATACGAAAGACCCAAATGGAAATACGCCCTTGAGGGACTTACGTTCATCGCGCTACTTATAGCCAGTATTGAACTTGTTTTCGATCCCATACTGGATGCGTTATTTCCTACGATAGCTGTTTTTTTTAACATCATCGAACTCATGATCGTAACAACCATATTTTTTGATTTGGCTCTGCGAATGATTGATGCAAAAAGCCGGTATTCGTTTCTAAAAAGAAACAGCTTCAGTATCTTTTTAACATTCCCACTAGCCATTATTTTAAAGACGACGCAGTTGGCGGGACCAGTCAAGATCACTTTAATAAAAGCAAGTGGCTTTGTAGCTAGTTTGCTAACTTCCAGGCTTATCCCGCATCAGCCCCTCTCCAAACTAGCCGCGTTTTTTCGAATTCGGTTCTAACAGGATGGGTAAGCCGCGATAACCGCAGCCGCTGCAGGTGATCTTGGGATCCAGCGCATCAAAACCCAGGAAAGCCGGATTCATGTGTTCGCTGGCTTCCACGGGTTTGTCGCATCTGGGGCAGGCCTTGTATTTCATTTTTCCCCTTTCCAGGATTTCTGGCCATAGGAAAGGGCGGCACCGGCACAGATGGCCGCACCCACGAAAACCGCCTCCTTCATCTCCTGCGGCGTGGCGCCCGCGACGCGTGCCTTCTGGTGGTGCGTATCCACGCAGTATTCGCATTTGATCGCACTGGCCACCGCCAACGCAATCAGTTCCTTGGTTTTTTTATCCAATGCGCCCGGCGCATACACCGCCCGGTGAAAGCCAAAATATCCTTCGGTTATCTTATCGTCCTTTTCCATCGATCATTCACCTCGGGGAACCGTGAATTTTTTACGCAACCAATGATGTACCACGGTTACCATTTCTTTAAAATGGGGCAACTCCTTATAAAAATGGTTGGCTCCCCGGATTACGTGGAGCGTCTTTTCACCCTGCAGCAATGTGTATGCCTCCTGGCTGTGGTCCAGCGGTACCCAATCGTCCTTGTCCCCGTGCACCAGCAATGCAGGTGCATGGATGGATCGGGTGATGCGGCGGACATCGATGCGCATGGCATCCTCGTAAAATCCGTATCCGAGTTTCCGGCCCCATATATCGAAATACCTGTCCTCCTTCCATTTTTGCATGCCGTCTTCGCCCAGCCGCGTTTTCCAGAGCCGGAGATAGTCGAATACCGGGGATTTCAGCGTGAAGGACGCGCAGTCCAGACGTGCCGCACCGAGCAGGCAGACGACGCCGCTGAAACTGGAGCCGGAAAAAACGATGTTTTCATAGCCTTTTTCCACCGCAAAATCGTAGGCACGTTTTAAACCGTCGTAGCCTTTGGAGATGGTTAACTGTTCGAATTTCCCGTCGCTCTCTCCATGGGCATAGAGATCCAGAGCGAGCGTGGCGATGCCGTCCTTGTGCAATAACGGGCGCAGCGCCTGGTTGATCCGGCTGGCCTTGCTGGAAGCCAGCCCGTGGCAGAAGATGACGATGGTTTTCGTATCCGCCGGCTCGAATAAGGCGCATAACTGGCCGTGCGCGTACTCCAGAAAAAGTTTTTCTTCCATGGGAAAACTGTAAAGGCAAATTCTTTTAATGGATAAGCAGGAGATGAGACAGATGGCAAAAACTGTTCCAAGTGAAAAGCATTTCTCCCCGGATTCGGCGGGCAGCAAAAAGACCACCCAGATTCCGGTGGTCTATCCGGAATTAACGATAGGGCAGCTCATCGGTCAGATCGAGAAGAATATTGCACACTATGACACCATCAATTACGTGTATGTGGTGAACAAAAAGAAGGAGCTCGTGGGGGTGTTCTCTATTAAGGAAGTTTTCACCGCACCTAAAACCGCGCGGGCAAAGGATATTATGAAAAAGGAGCTGGTAGTCGTCCATCCCTATACGGATCAAGAACGCGTAGCGATATTGGCCATCCGACACAACATCAAGGCCATCCCCGTCGTGGACAAGGAGAGGAAGCTGATGGGTGTGGTCGATTCGGATACGATTCTGAATATTTTGCACAGTGAACATTTGGAGGATATCCTGCATTTTGCCGGTATCCACAAGTTCAACGATCCGCACCATGACATCATGAAGGCGCCGGCTATGGTCCATTTCCAGAAGCGGATGCCCTGGCTTATGCTGGGACTTTTGGGCGGTCTGGTCGCCGCTGGCGTGGTCGGTTCCTTCGAGACTGCCCTGCAGGCACAGATCGTACTGGCCGCTTTCATTCCGACGGTGGTGTATATTGCCGATGCGGTGGGTACGCAGACGCAGACAATATTCATCCGGTGGCTGGCGCTGGAGGAAAAGCTGGATTTCAGAAGGTATGTCTTCCGGGAGGTGAAGATCGCCCTGTTGATGGCCCTGCTTCTGGGAATCGTCATTGCCGCGATCGGCAGCTGGGTATGGGGAACACTGATCGGGGGCATCCTGGGTACATCGGTTTTTTTGGGCAGTTTGGTGGCCGCGGCCGTGGCGATATTTTTACCCTGGCTGTTCTTCCGGCTGAATTACGATCCGGCCATCGCCAGCGGGCCGTTTGCCACGATCATCCGGGACATCCTGAGCCTCCTCCTCTATTTCACCATCGCCTCGTCGGCCCTGCAGCTTTGGTAGGCACCTTTAAATATCTATGCATTTCAAATGAATACAGTTTTTTATAGAAGTGGAGAACTCTGCTTTTGTGGAAAACAAAAAAGAAAAATAGAGTGGTATAAATGGATGAAGAAGAAGGCTCCGAAGAAGGTGGAGAAGGTCGAAGAGAAGGAAGAGGGGGTGGATTTCGAGGCCGTGGCCGATTTGGTCCGCGCGAAATGCACGATGCGGTCTGTTCTGACTGCGGGCAACAAACGCAAGTGCCGTTCAAGCCCACCGAAGGACGACCGGTGTATTGCAGAGATTGTTACCAAAAACACAAGAAATTCTAATGTTTACGGAATTTCATTTGCGTGAGTAGCTAGCAGTCTTTTTTTATTTTTTCTTATTGAATTAGCACCATCAACCAGTCTGATTCTTGCGATTTTAGGACTGATCAAATTTTTAAAAGAAAAATTCGCCCTCGCTGGGATTCGAACCCAGGTCTAAGGCTCTTTCAGGTTCAGTACCGCGGGGTAGCTGGAATCCCTGGGAAACCGGTAGGGGGTGGAACCCCCTGCGGTTGGCCACCGGAAGCCCCCATTCTATCCAAGCTATACTACGAGGGCGTAGTGGGCTTTTTAAGCTAGCAAGAAAATATAAACCATGCATCCTGTTTCCCGCAAGCTATTGCGATGGTACCAAAACAATAAACGCGATCTGCCGTGGCGAAAAACCCGCGACCCATATAAAATCTGGGTAGCGGAAGCGATGCTCCAGCAAACAAGAGTCGATCAGGTTATACCCTATTACGCACGCTTTTTGGCGCGATTTCCCAACGCCCATACACTGGCCGGCGCAAAGGAAGACGATGTGCTCAAGGCATGGGAAGGATTGGGATACTATTCCCGCGCACGAAATCTGCATGCGGCTTCCAAGCATCTGGCCGGACAGGAATTTCCAGTGAGCGCAGTGGAATGGCAAAAGTTGCCGGGAGTTGGCCCGTACATGGGCAATGCCATTGCCGCCATCGCATTTAATCAAAATGAGATTGCCATGGACGCGAATGTTTTCCGGGTAGGTGCACGGTTGTTTGGGATTGCAACAGACAGGGATAAGGTAGGGGAACGGTTACATGGGATACTTCCATCTGGAAAGGCCGGGGATTTCAACCAGGCATTGATGGATCTGGGGGCAGGGACTTGCCTGCCCCGGATGCCGGCCTGCCCCTCCTGTCCGTTAAACAAGCATTGCCATGCGGCTAAGCTGCCCAACCCCGCATCCTTACCCCGGAAAAAATCCAGAAAGCAAAAGCCCCATCAAACCGTGGCGCTGGGCGTTATATGGAACAAGGATAAAGTATTCATTGCGAAACGGCCCAATACAGGATTGCTCGCCGCATTGTGGGAATTCCCCGGCGGAAAGCTGGAGAACGGAGAATCATTAAAAGCAGCATGTAAACGGGAAATCAGAGAAGAAACGGGGCTACGGGTAGTAGTAGGAAAGAAACTGGCAACAGTAAAACATGAGTATACGCATTTGAAGGTTACGTTGCACGTATTTCAATGCAAAGGAAATGGAACGCCGCATATGCAACGGAAATGGAAATGGGTGAGGCCTTCGCAGCTGAAAAAATTCCCGATGCCCAGGTCCAACCACAAATTTATGGGGTTGTTGTAATGATGCCATATTTGGATGGGAAACAGATGGCGGAGGTGGATCGACTGATGGTTGAGCGCTATGGCATCGGCGTAAGCAGGATGATGGAGTATGCCGGCTACCATGTGGCCAATTTTATCCGGAGATTTGACGTGCAGCGCGTTTTGGTGGTTTGCGGCAGGGGGAATAACGGCGGAGACGGATTATGCGCGGCAAGGCACCTGCACAACCGCGGATACGATGTAAGGATATTTTTGAGCGAGCCGGAAAAGCTGAAGGACGAGCCGAAAAACCAATTGGAGATACTGAAACGGATGGGTGTAACACATTTTTTGGATATGGAACGGCTGCAGAAGGAGGTTGAAGAAACCGAACTTGTGGTGGATGCATTATTGGGATACAACCTGGAAGGGAATCCCAAACCCCCGTACGATGAGGTGATACGGCATGTGAACAAAGTCTCCTGCCCGGTAGTGAGCGTGGATTTGCCTTCGGGTTTTGACTGTGCGATGGGAAAGCCGATGGAACCCTGCATACACGCGACGCATGTGCTCTGCCTCTCCTTCCCCAAGAAAGGGCTGGAGAAGCATGCAAACGTTTACGTGGGCGACATGGGCCTGCCCAGAATGCTCTGGGAAGATCTACGAATTCCTTTTATGAATGTATTTAAGAAGGAGGATATTGTGAAGGTGCAGCTCCTATGAATGTGGTGAAAATAGCTAAAGAATTAGTGGCCATCAGCTCGGAGAGGAATGCCACGGAAGTGGGCAACTACCTCTACCGTTTTTTGAAAGAATTGGGGTTAAAACCCTTCAAACAGCCACTTTCATCCAACCCCGGATTCAACGTGGTGAGCATCGGAAAAGGCAGGCTGCTGGTCAACGGCCACATGGACACCGTGCCCATCGGAGATGAAAAAGCATGGAAACATTCACCCTATGGAGAGGTTGCCCATGGAAAATTATACGGCAGGGGAAGCTGTGATACGAAAGGGAACATCGCCATGCTGCTGGCCGCATTGGCGGAAAGGCCGGAAGATACGGTTACGCTGACGTTTAGCGGGGTGGAAGAGGGCGATTTTGACGGCATCGAAACATTGATGAAACTGCGGAAGACGAAGCTTCGCCATATAAAGTACGGGATCACGCTGGAGCCCATGGACGGAAAGATACACGTTATGAGCAAGGGGCAGTATACATTTGAAGTGCGTGCCAGCGGCAAGGCCGCCCATTCCAGCCGGCCCCAGCTGGGGGATAATGCGATTGAAAAACTGGCGCCATGCATCGAACGGTTGAAATGGTATGCCAAACGGCTTAGAAAACGGAAATACAAGCAGATGGGGTGTCCCACCCTAAACATTGGTTTGGTATCTGGGGGCAGTGCAATCAATGTTGTTCCGGATGAAGCAAAATTGGTCATTGACCGGAGGGTGCTTCCCAATGAAAAACCGGCGCAGGTCATCCGCAGGATGCAGCAGGCATGCCGGCCGCTGAAAACAAGGGTGATACGGAGAATCGAGGCCGCGGAAACGCCTTTGCCTTCCAGGATCGTTTCCCATATGCAGAGGATCCACCGTGCCCACGGACTGGATGGCGACCTATACGCATCCCAGGGAACGACGGAATTAACCGGCTTCCGCCAGAATGGCATAGAAGGTGCGGTATACGGCTGGGGAAAGATCCAGGTGGCCCATGCGGCAAACGAATACATCGATTTGAAGGCGTTGGAAAAGGGGAAGGCCGTGTGCATGGAGATACTTGCCGGGGCAGCGCGCCTCTAGCAAACCTTTTTAAGGTTTTTATCCAAGCTTACATCGAGAGGTGGATGAATGAACAGGTATCTATTATTGTTTTTGGTATTCGGATTGTTTATTGCGGGTTGTACGCAGCCGGGTGAAGAGGCTACGCCTACGGCTACACCTGCTGCACCCGCTGCACCCGGATCCACTTCAGTGGAAAGCACGCCTGCCGGCGGCGGAACGATCACCCTGGGAGGCATTCTTCCCTTGAGCGGTGGAGCGGCTGCCTACGGAATACCGGTGCAGCAGGGTATGCAGCTTGCGGTGGAAGAGATCAACGAACTGGGAGGCGTAAACGGCAAAATGCTGGAGATCGTCTATGAAGACACGCAATGCTCCTCTACCATGGCGGCCAACGGCATCCAGAAACTCATCAGCGAGGACGGCGTACAGGCCGTAGTAGGGGAAATGTGTTCTAGCGCTACCTTGCCTGCCAGCGTGATTGCCGAGCAAAACGGCGTTGTTTTGATTTCCCCGGCATCCACCAGCCCGGCACTGACCAATGCAGGCGATTATATATTCAGGACGGTGCCCAGCGATACCGTGCAGGCCAAGCAGACGGCGGAACTGGTCCATAATTTGGGATACCGTACCGTGGCAATGCTCTATATCAACGACGACTATGGACTGGGATTTACGGATGTATTTGAAGCCGAGTCCAATGCATTGGGCGTGGAGATCGTTGCCCGCGAAGCGTTTGAGCGGGATACGACGAATTTACGGACGCATTTAACCAAAATAAAGATCGAAAACCCGGACGCGCTGCTGATCGTGAGCAATGCGCCCGCACCTGCGGCTGCTGCATTGAAACAGGCGAAGGAACTGGCTATTAATGCCCAGGTCTTTGCCTCGGAAGGGCTCTACGATGAGTCGGTAATCGAAGGCGCAGCCGGAGGGGCGGAAGGCATGTTCATCAACTACCTGGGGCCGTCCGACGCGTTTAAGAGTGCCTACCGGACACGATATGGAGAGGGTCCCGGCATCTTTGCAGCCGAGGCCTACGATGCCGTGCACGCGATCGCCAAGGCAATTCAGCAAGGCGGGGAGGGCAGAACGCAGATAAAGGACGCGCTCTACGGCGTAGGATTTGACGGCGCCAGCGGTTCGATCGCGTTTGACGCGAACGGCGACCTGCAGGAGGATCCTTCGGAAAGCGCATACGATGTAGCCCGAGTGGTAGATGGAGAATTCGTTCCCTACCCGTAGGTTTTTCTTTTTTTTCCGTTTTCTTTATCAGGGGTAGTGCATGGTATACAGCCAGTTGTTAGTTAACGGACTGATCGACGGTGCGATATACGCACTGGTAGCCGCGGGCTTCTCGCTGATCTATTCCACGAACCGGTTCATCCATTTCGCCCATGGGGCGACGCTGGCGGCCGGTGCGTATTTCCTCTACTGGACGGTGGAGGGACTGGGACTGGATCTCTATTTCGGACTGATACTGCTATTGCTTTTTGCAGCCCTGTTCGGCGCATTTATGAATACGGTTATCTACAAAAAATTACGGGAACGTAATGTTTCACCGGAAATACTGCTGATTGCGAGCATCGCGCTGGCCCTGCTGATGGAGAATGTTATTTTAGCGATAGCCGGAGCAAAGCCTCTATCGTTTTCCCTTACCCAGGCAGAGGCAGGAATAGAAGTACTGGGTGCGTATGTCACGCCAATACAGCTGTATATAATGGGAATGGCATTTTTGCTTCTAATTCTTTTATACCTAGCAATGAAAAAAACGTCGTGGGGCAAATACACGCGGGCCGTAGCAGATAACCCGCAGCTGGCCAGCATCCAGGGGATTTCGCACGAACGCATGTACTTGTATTCGTTCATAGTGGGGTCGGTACTGGCAGGCATTGCGGGAGCATTAATCGGATTGGAAAACAGTGTATTCCACACCATGGGAACGCAGCTGGTGATCAAGGGATTTGCGGCTTCGGTGATTGGAGGAATTGTCTCTGTACCCGGTGCGATCGTAGGGAGCTTTATACTGGGGCTGCTGGAGAATATTGGTATATTTATCCTTCCCACGGGCTACAAGGATGCCATTGCGTTTGCGCTGTTGTTTATTTTCCTGCTCGTTAAACCCAACGGCCTTTTTGGCCCGAAACAGAGGGATGGCATATGAGCGAATATCTCATCCGCATTGCAGCCTTGATACCGATGTATGTCATCCTGATTGCCGCATTCAATTTTTCCGTAGGATGGGGCGGGATTGTCAACTTAGGGCATGTCGGTTTGTTTGCGATCGGTGCGTATACCGCGGTGCTGTTGAGCATGAATGGTGTAGCGTTTCCATTGGCATTGCTGGGCGGAGCGACTGCCGCAGCAATCGGAGGCTTGGTTATTGCGGTGATCACCCGCCGGATCCGCGGGGATTATCTGGCACTGGTGACATTGGGGTTTTCGTTTATTGTATATAGCCTTATTTTGAATACCAAAGAGCCCCTGGGCGCATCGTTCGGATTATCCGTTCCACGGCCGGAGATTTTCGGAATATCGCTACTTTCCAATCTGGATTATTTGGGCTTTGCCGTATTGCTGGCAGTGGCGCTTATTTATCTGCTATACAGGATTACCCGATCGCCTCTGGGACTGGCAATGGAAGCAATACGGGACGATGAGCAGCTGGCGCGTAGCCTGGGAAAGCGGGTAGAGAAATTGCGCGCCATGAACCTGATGATTGCGGGAGCATATGCAGGTGTCGCTGGAGGGCTTTTTGCGCATTATTTGAATTACATCCATCCTTCGGTATTTTATCTTAATGAACTGATCGCTGAACTGGCAATGCTGTTGCTAGGAGGATTGGGCTCTATTGCGGGAAGCGTTATTGGTGCAATTGTAATATTACTATTGCCCGAGGCCTTGCGGTTTATAGCGATATCCCCAGAACTCGTTGGGCCGCTGCGCATGATACTCTATGCGCTGGTTTTGCTGGGCATCGCATTTCTCCGGCCACAGGGAATATGTGGGAGGGTACGCCTATGAAACCTTTGATGGAAGTGAAAAGGATTAGGCGATACTTTGGCGGGATCAGGGCACTGGATAGTGTTTCCCTTTCCATTCCTGCCGGAAAGCTCACCGCGCTCATCGGACCAAATGGTGCAGGTAAAACCACGCTGTTCAACGTGATTGCAGGCCTGATGGAAGCAGACAGCGGGGAAATACTCCTGGAAGGAAAAAGCATTGCTCACCTTGCTACCGAAGAACGGGCACGGTTGGGAATTGCTCGCACGTTTCAATCGGTACGGCTTTTCAAGAATTTGACAGTAGAAGATCATTTTGCACTGGCATTGAGCCAGGGCGATGACGACTGGGGCGGCATGATTGAAAATGAAAAACAGCAACAAGAATATCGTAAACAGGGAAAAGAAATCATGCAAATCCTGGGACTGGAGAAACAATTGACAGATAAAGCAGCGGATTTAAGCTATGGGCAGCGGAAATTGATGGATTTGGGCATGGCGCTGGTGCGGGATCCGAAGCTGCTCATGCTCGACGAACCCGTAGCCGGCGTAAACCCCGGATTAAGGAAAAAAATCCAAAACATCCTTAAGAAATTGAAAAAATACAAGAGAACCATCTTGCTGGTGGAGCATGATATGGAATTTGTGATGGACGTAGCGGATAGAGTAATCGTGATGGACGCCGGAAAAATCATTGCCGAAGGCAACCCGTCCCAAATCCGCAGTAATCCGAAAGTCTTAGAGGCATATCTAGGTGAGTAGCACATGCTGGAGATTCAAAAATTGGAAGCAGGTTACGGGGAACTGCAGGTGCTGAGAGGAATCGATCTAAGAGTAAAGATAGGAGAAATTGTTGCGCTCATTGGCCCCAATGGAGCAGGCAAGAGCACGGTGCTGAAATCGATTTTCTCCATAACCAATAAAACCAGCGGCCGTATCGTATTTCACAAACATGACATAACGGATTTGAAAACGCACGAGCTGATCGCCGAGGGCATTTCGTATGTGCCGCAGGGGAGAATTAATTTTTCCACTTTAACTATTCAGGAAAACCTGGAGATCGGCGGGGTATTGCTGCGCAGCCGGCCGTTGCTGGAGGAAAGAATAGAAAATGTGTATGGACTTTTTCCTTTTCTTAAAGCACGTACAAACGATTTGGCCCAGACGCTGAGTGGTGGGCAGCAGCAACTGCTCGCGATAGCACGTGCGTTAGTCCAGGAACCGAAGTTACTTTTGCTGGACGAGCCCTCCCTGGGCTTGAGCCCCATCGCCATGAAAGAGGTTTTTTCCCATATTCAAAAATTACGGGACGAAGAGGATATTTCAATTTTAATGGTCGAACAGAATGCGAAGAAAGCGATAGAAATTGCAGATAGAACTTATCTTTTAGAAGACGGAAAGGTAATATTGGAAGGCGGCAAAGAAATCATCAAAAAACCCATTATCAAGCATGTGTATCTGGGCGGAAGGTAGGTTTATAAATGTTGTATGTTATATGTTGTATGGTGAGCATATGGCAAAGGTAAGAACGACCCTGGTTTTAGAGGAGGACGTATTTCAAAAACTCAAGCAGGAAGCAGAGGATAATATATCCGAATTTGTAAATAGATTGTTAAAAAAAGAGCTTTTTGAAACCCGAAAGGATATGTTCGGGGCATTAAAGGGAAAGATGTCTGGAAAGGATATGGTGGAGGACGAGGACTAATGGCAACCTATATTGTGGATACCTATGCATGGATAGAATATTTTGGTGGAAATGAGAGATATCGGGCACACCTCCAGAATGCGTATCTCAAAACACCCATACTGGTTTTAGGCGAACTCTCCAGAAGTTTTACTAGAAAAGGAATAAAACAGGAAAAACAAAACGAACTTTTGGAATTTGTTAAAAAGAAAAGTTACATCATTCACATGAACGAAGAAAAAATCATTTATGCAGGTAGATTTGCAGAGGAAGAAAAGATTCCGTTGGCCGATGCCATTATCTATAGCCACGCCTCGCCGGTTGAAAAGTTAATAAGCGGCGATCCCCATTTTGAACGTAAAAAGTATGTTGAATTTGTAAAATAAGCATGCATATCTAGGCGGAAGCTAGTTACCATTTTTCCTCGGCCTGTACTTCCCACTCGCTGGGAGGATGAGATATAGAAGATGCTTTCTTTTTCAAAGTCCATGCAAAGGCAATTCCAAACAACAATCCGCCCAGATGCGCGGCGCTGGCGATGCCACTGGAAATGTCAAATGTACCCAGGAATTCGATAGCCACCCAGAGCATGGCCGCATACTTCATTTTCATGGGAAAAAACCACATGAAGATGCGTAAATCC
>DATDYG010000070.1:0-3706 GCA_035289085.1 Candidatus Bilamarchaeaceae archaeon
CCTGAAAGAGCCGGGTGCACGGGGTGAAGTGTTGAGCGTGGCGTATGCAAAAGAAAAACAGCACCAGGACGCAGGCGCCAAAATGTTTCATCTGGCGCCGAACACCACCTCGCGCATTATCTCCAAGAGCATCTCGCAAAACGGCGGAAGGACGAGTTATCGCGGTTTGGTGAAGGTCGTCAAAGGCGCAAAGGGCTCCAAATGTTTTGTGCAGTGCGATGCATACATGCTGGACCAGCAGTCCCGCAGCGACACCTATCCGACGATACAAATCGACGAGGAGGATGTGAGCATGGCGCATGAGGCGCGGGTGGGCAAAATCGACCAGGAAAAGGTTTTCTATCTCATGAGCCGGGGCCTGTCCGAACAAAAAGCCATCGAGCTGATTGTCCTTGGCTTCATCGAACCGTTCACCAAGGAATTGCCGCTGGAATATGCGCTGGAACTAAACAGGCTAATCCAAATACAACTGGAAAACCCGGTGGGATAATGCACATTCCAGACGATTCTTCCGTGACCATCCACTTAGCTGACGTGAAGGACGGGCAAATACGTATCGGCAATAACGCAAGGGTAAACCTGATCGGCGAAATAAACGAAGATAAAAAACTGGAAATTGTCGTCGGGGAAAACGCGGAACTAACCTCCTGCATCGTCCAGCGAAACGGCAGCCTGGAGCAAAAAAACACCGCTCGGAAGCATGCGAGAATCCATACCGCCGTTGTTTATTTCGGTTCCGGTCATTCAACGGTAACCAATGCCTTGGAAGGCGACCATTCCGAGGCATACGATGTGGAGATTTTTGTCCTTGATGACGAGAAAAAATTAACCGTCGCTACGCTCCTCCAGCAGATCGGAAAAAACACCCGCGGAAACATATTCGTTAGGGGCATCGCAAGAGACCATGCGCTTGCGAAACTGGACGGCATGATCGAAATCGGCAAAAACGGAAAAAACGCCAACTCCTTTTTGGACCAACATGTCCTGCTGCTCAATCCGGGTGCACGGGCGGATGCCCGTCCGCAGCTGGAAATCAAGAACAACGACGTACAAAGCTCGCACTCCGCCTCCGTCGGCCAGATCAAGGAGGAAAAAATATTTTACCTGGAAAGCCGGGGCATTCCACGTTCCGCAGCCCGCGCACTGCTCGTGCACGGCTTCCTGGGCAGTGCGGTGCAGAAAATCCGGGACGACGCCCACCGTGTCCGGATTGCCCAGCTGCTCCTTTCCACGGATCATCTATAATTTTAAAAAATTTAATAAAATTTTTTGATAAAATAAGAGAATATGGATAAATTCCAGTTCATTATAAAACTATAAATGAAATGTTTAGAAAATAGGAGCTATGAGATACCGCTATCCCGCATCCAGTTAGATGGAGTGGATGGAAACATTTTCAAAATATTTGAACAATAATTTTTATAAAATAAGAATGTATCTAGAAATAAGCTTTAATTATAAAAAAATAACAACGATTTCAATAATAAAATAATAGAAACCAAAGAGAGCGGGTAAAATTATCCGGATAATAGTCTGTCTCCATCCCATGAAATCAAAAAATATTTTAGCCTTTTCTGAAACTGGTACCCAATCCTCGAAAAACCTTGCCAAACCACCGGCGCCGTTGAATTTTTAAACCTCTTTAACGTAAGAGCCCCATGGGGGTATTGTCTACCCGGGTATTGCCTACCCACAACTTAGTTGTTATAGTGTTCCTGCTTCTTGTCCATGTAGTCCAAGCGCCCGGCGTTTTGGGGTCGGTGGAAGAGGGTAGCTATGCCGTTCTCGATCTCCTGCCTTCTTTCCTTACCCATCATACCCCTGAAATTATAGATGCCTCGCTCCATCCCGACAGGGTGAAGGTGAATGACATCCTCACCATCGAGGCCGAGGTTCACGATACCTACGGCATTCGAGAAGTTACGGCGGAGATCGAAGGCATTGAAACCGTATCCCTGGAACTCATCAACGGTACACCGCAGCATGGCCTCTGGCAGGTCCAATGGGTAGTCCACTCTACCGTCACCAGGGAATACAAAGTCGTCGTTCGGGCACGGAACTTCCTAAACCTTTCCGATCAAACAACCCTAAGCTTCTATGATCCGCCGAACATGATCGTATTCTTCAACAATACCGGCGCTTCTATACCCACCGGCTGGACGTGCATCTCCTGTACAAGCAGCGATCCGTTTTTTGCGCGATATCCGCTGGGAAACAGCAGCTATGGGGGGACGGGTGGTGCAGACACCCATAACCATACTGCTAGTGCCAGCGCACCCTCCAGCACTGCAAGCACTATTAATGCCTATGATCTAACGGCAACCACTTCCGTAGCAGCCGATCTCCATGTCCATGAGCTCAACCAATCCGGCGTCATCAACGCAACCAATATCCCTTCTACCTACACCCTACAGATGATCGAGTTCAATGCCGGCATTCCGGAAGAGCTGCCTGCCCAGGCCATTATCATTCTCAAAACCACTACCATACCCAGCGGCTTTACATTGTTTAACGCGTCAGATAATCGTACCCTTCGCGGGAACGATTCCTTTGGCAATACGTACGGTGTCGATACTCACACCCACAGCTTCGTCATCAACAGCACCAACGGCTCGCTCACAGTGAGCACCCTCCGGTCCGGCACTGCCGCTTCCTCCCCTCCGTTACATACGCACTCCAGCGGAGTGGAAACCACCAACACGCTGTCCCATGTCTCACCTTTTATTTCGGTGGTGCTGGTCCAAGTAAATTCTAACAATACCAGACTGCCCGATGGCATGATCGCGCTGTTCAATGCTACACCCGGCGGCAACTGGGTCGTACAGTCGGATTTTTATAACCGGACGATGCTGGGGAACTCCAGCGGCTATAGGGGGACAGGCGGCGTGGAATCGCACACGCCGGATAACCAAACCGTTACCCTGCCGGCCGGCAATACCGTCGCCAATATCGATAGCGCTCCGAACGAGGAAGGGGCAGAGACTGATCATACCCATACCATTGGCATCAATTTTTCCACAGGAACGAATATCCCAGAATACACCAGTGTCATCGTTGCCAACCTCACCGACAGAACCGCACCTACGGTGGCGAACACGAGCGTGAACGTCAGCATTACAGATCCGAGTACCAATATCTGTGTGAACGCAACCGCACACGATACGGAAACAGGGGTAAGCGGCGTGCATGTGCAAATTGTATTCCCGGATGGGACTGTTGAAAACATTTCCATGTCTCAAAATGGCGGTGTTCCCTGTGCGGGCGACGCAACAGATGATTGGTGGGGGGTCGTTATAGATGTACGTTCTACCGAGGGTACACTAACGATCGACACCACTTTTGCCAACGATTCGGTTGGTTATGCCAATGGCACCAACAACACCGGTGTGCAGGATCCCTGGCCGAATATCGCGGTCACTGTAGGAGCTCCCGTAATTGGCAGCATCCGCCTGGTCAACACCTCAGCCACCCCCTGCCTGAGCGATGACATCAACACCACCCATATTTCCATCCAGGATGCCATTGATACCGCCGACCCGGGCAACATCATCATTGTCTGCCGGAACGGCACTAGCTCCTACACCGAAAACGTCGTCATCAACAAGTCCGTTTCCATCTTCGGAAACGAATCCGGGGTTGCCGTCACTGCCATCAATGCCAACCTTCCTGCATTCAACCTCTCCACCGGACCCGTCAACATCAGCAA
>DATDYG010000071.1:0-11953 GCA_035289085.1 Candidatus Bilamarchaeaceae archaeon
GGACATAAATAAACAAACTTTCTAAGGCTCCAAGTGGCCTTTCTTCGTACCCACCTGAAGGGACGCGGACCTCAGTAGATCTCCGGCCGCGTCAGTCGTCTAGGGCTTCACCAATGTTCCCCTATTTATGTCCTACACTATCACTGGTATTTGAGTTTGAGTATAAGAAGAGCAAGTACCAGCATAAAACTAATGGCATTTGCAAAAATAATGGGCAGCGAATTAATAGATAATCCATAGAGGAACCAAAGAACGATACCGGTCGTTAGAATAAGTGTCATGCTGAGTGAAATATCTCTCGTGGATTTGGATTGCCATGCCTTGAGTACTTGGGGCACGAATGCAATGGTGGTTAACGTCCCTGCTGCATAGCCTAAAAGAGTAACGCTTTCAGTGGGCATAGAAACACCTAAATAAGCTCTTCGATTTGCCTTCCCATCGTTTCGGCAGTCTTCCAGTTGAGTCCGAAGCTTTTGGGCGTTTCCTGGAAGATGGAGACCGGAATGAAGCGCCAGCCTTTGCGGTTCCTCCGCCATCCGACCAGACATGTAATGCCGGTGTTTTCCTCCCATTTTTTCAGATTTAGGAACTGTCTTTTTTCAATATGCAAATGCTCCTTTTCGATGGCCTTTACCTCAAAGGCGTACTGGATGCCGTGGCGGAAAGCCAGCACGTCCGGCGATAGCGAGGAGACGCCGCTGCCGGCTGCGCGGATCACGCTGAAGCCTTTGCCATGCAAAAAATCGATCAGTTCCCGTTCGACACGGGAACCTTTGACATAGCTGCGCATAGGCGGCTATATCGCTAGAAGAATAAAAGCTTAATGGACGCGAGCAGGAGAAACGGGATGGTGATGTAGCGTATCCAGCGGTTCCCCAGGCGGATGGCGCCATGGACCCCCAGATATGCGCCGAGTGCCGAACCGGCAAACAGAACAACGGCGGGCAGTATCTGCAACAGGCCGTTTTGGTAGTAGACAATCGTTGCGAAGGGAGCGACGAACAGGAACAATGCCATCCGCAGCGCGCTGGTTTCCAGATAGGTTTTATTAAAGATGGTAAGCAGGACAACCGTACTTAACGGGCCGAAACCCGAGCCCATGAATCCGCCCCACATGCCGATGCCGCCCATCGCACCATACCCCAGCCAGCGGCGAGACATGGAGATCCTCTTTTTGATCTTCCTTACGCCCTGGTCCTGGTGAGCAGCGATGAGGAATATCATGAGTATCATGCTGATGCCCAGGACGTGTTTTAGCAGATCGCCAGGGATACCGAGAAGGATATACGCACCGATCAGACCGCCCACAGCCATGGGCACGATCAGGGGAAGAAGAAGGCGGGTATCGAGATATCTTTCCGTGTGGTATTTGAGCGTAGCCGTAAGGTTGCCACCGATGCTGGCGGATACGTTCAGTGCGATGGCCACGGAAGGTTCAAACCCCAGGATAAGGAGGGCGGTCAGGCTGAGAAAGCCGATGCCGGGCGTCATGGGAGCGATGAAGGCGCTAAAAAAACCGATAAGAAAAAGCAGGAACAGGCTAAGATCAATCATTTATTTCACCCGCAGCCCGTCCGGAATGGGTTGAACACGTAAAACCTGCAAACCCCTCTTCTTCCAGAAGCCTTCCAGTTTTTCCTTATCACCTTCGCTTTTGCATAAGGCCACGATGCTGTCCCCTCCCCCGGCACCGGGCAATCTGCAGACCAATGCGCCATTTTGCAGGCTGGAGTTGATTAATTTCGTATGCCCATCGCTTTCTGTTTCTATCCCTGCTTCTTCGCCTAGTTTTTTTGTTTGAGTGCGAGCGGTATTGAAATGCTTGGCAAATGCATCAATATTATTTTGACGCAGGGCAATTAATGCCAAGCGATCGACCTCGTTAATTGAATTTAATAATTCGCGATAGCGATTAACATTTTTTTCTTTCCAAGCATGTAATTTTTTAACCATGGCAGAGGTTGAGGCACTCGTCCCGATTATATTGGCAATGGCTAGATGAAGCGAGCTCGGCATCTGGGTTTTTTGTATGGTATAATCCCATTTGCTTTCGATTACTTTTCCAAATTTATTTGAATCCTGGGCCAGGTCAAAGGAAATGTTTGTGGCGCTGTACCTTACATATTCTATGCTTCCATAACAAGCAGCAGCTATGTCGAATCCGCTTCCTACTTTTCCTTGGGAATAAGCATGCGAAAACTGAGCGAGTTTGTGGACAATTTCCAAATCTTTAATTCCATGATAGTGAAGCATGGCAGCTATTGCAGCTACGGTTACTGCCGCGCTTGAGCCTAATCCGCTTTTTCCCTGTTTTAACTGAAAAGCTTCATCGCTATGGGTAACAAGCTTAAATCCTTTCCATGGAATTTTTTTATATTCAAGATATTTTATGGTTGCGCGTATCGCATGAATTACAAATTTTGCTTTTTCCCTTTCTTCTGTGCTCCCGCTGAATTGGTGGGCATCGCCATGAATGGAGAATCCAAAATCAGGCAGATCAACAATGATCTCCTGCTCGTTAAGCGGCTGCAATGTTGCTTTTACATGTTTATCTACCGCCAGCACATAAGCAACATTAGGCCTTTCAAGCACTGCATAACCGCCAAGCAAAAGGATTTTTCCGGGTGCTGAAGCTGTTATTGAAGACATGATATTTACCTTTTATAGATGTTTTTCATCCACCATTGTTTAAAGAATGGAAGTGTTAAAGTTGATAGAACATATGCAAATGTCGGGACAAGCGCATCGAGCCAGGGATTTGGTGTATTAATCATCCAAAAAAGAAAAAACGCAACAATATAGATAAATACTGCAACTATTGCCCTTCGTATTTTGCTTGTTTCCCATGCCTTGTCTGCTTCTACTCGCACGTTCCGCTCATGGATTTCTTTCATGAATTTTTGTACAGATGACATATTCTAACCTAAAACAAATGCTTTTCACTATATCTGATTCCTTCGCCAATCTTGCATTCGATGATTTCCTGAATTCCATCGATTTCCTTTAACATGCTTTTAACTTCCTGTGGTTTAGTCGTATATACATGTGCATTCGGGCCTGCATCAAATGTATAAGCTGCAATCTTCTCGCTTGAGTTGAGCTCACTAACAGCTTTAGCAATTTTGTGAGAAGTTTCATTCATATATATTATTGGTGGAATAGTATCAGCCATGCAGGCGTGCATGCTATCGCTATCCTGCATAATCGCATCGATCATTGATTCGAAATCATTATTTCTAATTGCATTTCTAATTGTCTCAATCCTCCGGCCTACTTCTTCAAGCCTCTTTTTGTATAGCTTTGAAGTTTTTACAGTCTCTGCCATGCCTGCGCGTGAGCTGATTTTCTTTTCTTCTGAGCTTACTATTGCAATTATATTTCTAAGATGTTTCCAATTTTTCTCGCTTGACAATTGAATAGCAAAGCTGTCGCTTCCGTTTTTTTCATTTCCTTTCTGCCATTCCACCGCACCCCCAAAAACAGAGCGTGATGCACTTCCACTGCCTTGCCTTGCCAGGATGGATAATTCCTTTTCACTTAACTGTAATCCTGCGGCTCTACTAGCCGCCGCGGCCAAAGCCGCAAAACCGCTGGCCGAACTGGCCAGGCCTGCTCCTTTGGGAAAGGAATTTTTGGAGATAACTTTTGCCTTGGATTGGATTTGGGCGCGGTTTCGGATAAGATCCAAAAACTGGCTTACACGGACAAGTTCTTTTTCACCAGTGGCTTTATCATCCAGAACAAGTTCATCGCGCGTTAGTTTTTTATCGAACTCCACCGTGGTCGTCGTGCTTAGCTGCCCGTCCATGGTGAAGGAGATGCTGGAGTTCTGGGGAAGATTTAACTTTTCATCTCTTTTCCCCCAGTATTTTATCACAGCAATATTGCTATTGGCTACTGCCGTAAACTTCATGTATAGATTAAAATATCTAGGCTTTAAAAAGCAATCAATGAAACCGTCGGAGACAGGCGCTGTTCTACGAATAATGGAGCAGGAAGCAGGGAGAAGGAAAGCGCCGGTGTTCCGGCTGGAAGGGACGAAAACGACGCCGTTCAAGACGCTGGTGTTCACTATGCTTTCCGCCCGCACCAAGGATACTACTACCGATCCGATCGCACGAAGATTGTTTGCACGTGCGAACAATCCAGAGGCGATGCTCCGGATACATCAAAAAAAACTGGAGAAAATGCTGTATGGGATTGGTTTCTACCGGACCAAGGCAAAGTATCTCCATGGAATATGCAGGATACTGCTGGAAAGGTTTAACGGCAAGGTTCCGGCCACATTGGAAGAACTGATTTCATTGCCCGGCGTTGGAAGGAAAACGGCGAACATTGTTTTGAATGTGGCATTCGGCAGGCCCGCCATTGCCGTGGATACCCATGTGCACCGGATCAGCAACCGCCTGGGACTGGTGAAAACGAAGACGCCGGAAAAGACAGAGGAAGCGCTCCAGCGGGTGGTTCCGGACCGCTACAAGGCGCGGTTTAATAAGATTTTGGTGGCGTATGGACAAACCATCTGCCAGCCCGTAAGTCCCTGGTGCAGCCAGTGCAAAGTAAAGTCCTATTGCTCACGGATCGGGGTAAAAAGGAGTAGATAGCAATGAAGAAATATAAGAAGAAAAAGAAAATAGAACCATTCATTGAAGTTGTTGGCGGGGACACGAAAAGCGAAGCGGCCAAAAAATCCATGGAACTCATTCAGAAAAAGTTGGAGAATGCTAAAAAGGCAAAGAAAAAGGGGGAAAAATACGCGGATTTCCTATGAACCTTTGCCGACCGCCGTCACAAAACCCTTGAATCTTTTTTCCTTTAGTTTATCCAGGATCTGCTGGGCATGATTTTCATCACTGGCCAGGGCAATGCAGCTGCCTCCGCCTCCTCCTCCGGTGAGTTTGTTACCCAGGGCACCGGCTTCGGTGGCAACCCTATTGATGAGATCGTTCCTTTCTGAACTCACGCCGATGGCCGAAAGCAGGTCCTGGTTGGCATTCATGAGACTGCCTATTTTTTGGATATTGCCCGCCGCCAATGCGGCCACCCCTTCTGAAACGATTTTTTCCGCGGAATCCAGCAAATGATCGAAAACTTTGGTGTTTTTTTCTTTGAATGCGGCCACTTTGGCCACCATTTTTGCGGTAGGGGACGGGATGCCGGTGCTGGCAACTACAAGATAGAGCGGGCTGTGCAGCTTAATGGATTCGAAACCCTTGTCACGGATAAATTTTATGGCGCCACCATAGGTGGCCATGGTGTTATCAATACCGGATGGATTCCCGTGAAATGCCTTTTCTCCTTCATAGGCATGGCTGTTGATGATCTCGTCGGTGAGATTCAATTGGTATTCCTCGTTCAAGGCACGCACCAACGCCACGCAAAAAGCCGCGCTTGATCCCAGCCCGCCGATAGTGGGCAAATCGCCCTTGAGATGGACATGGAATGCGTCCTTGATCTGCATGGCATCCATGATATTCTGGATGGCGGCAGTCGTAAGCTTGGGGAGGGTACCTTTTACTTCGCTGGTATAAGAAAGTTTCTCTGCTTTCTGTATTTCCACGATGGCTTTGTTTCCTATTCCCAGCGCAATGGCTGGGCATCCGTGCACTACGAAATGTTCGCCAAAAAGGATTATTTTTCCGTATCCGATGCCGTTTGCCATGTTATCCCTTGGGTTTTCTTCCTTTCACTCTGGGCGGTTTGATGCCCGGATATTCTTCTGTAAGCATGTCCGGTGCGGCATAGGGCTTGTAGTTGAAGTTTTCACAGGTTTTGGCTATGGCGTACGGATCGTTTTCTGTCCTGCCCAATGCATCGGCCAGGTTTCCGAAAGATTTTCTTCCGCCGCTTACGGCTTCGCCGCTGCTGCCTACAAAATCAAAGGCCTTGTTTACCAGCGTGTGGTTGATGCCGGCCAGAATGCCGGATACTTCCCAGTCCTGGGTTTTCCCATCTATGGATAATTTTTTTACAGAAAACCAGCCTTTGCAGTTCCCTACAAACAGGATCTGGTCTTCGGGTTTTTCAATCTCCGGTTTTATAGACGTACTATCCGTTGGTTTGAAAGCAACGCCCGCACGGGTAAATAGTTGGTTAAGTAAGTAATTCTCTGCAATCGGCACCATGGTTTTCTTGTTCTGGGCAGCTGGAAGAAGGGAATCGCGTTTGAAAGTCCGGAGGAACTCTACAGCCGCAGACAGACCTTTCTCAACGTTTATCAGAACATCTATTTTTTTTGTATCAATGCCGGCAAACTGGTAGGTATAAGGTTCAATATCATTGGACAGGCTAACCAGAATGGCGGAGATATCGCGTTCGCTGGCCTTATCTGTGTTAAAGCGCTTTTCCGAACGAAATTGGTTATATTCGCCAGTAAGTATGATTTCCCCTCCATCCATGCGGTCACCTCTCTGATAGATACACCTGCTAAATATAGCGCACCTAAGAAAAAACGCGGTGCGCTTATATCAAACCAACCTGGAGCAGTATTCAAACTCCGAAAAACTTTATTGGTTTGATATAGTATTTAAAACCATTGGCAGGTAAAGAAAATACTTTTTGATTTCTTACGCCCCTGTAGCTCAGGAAACTTTTGGTAAAAGTTTCATCAAAACGGGTTACTAGAAGTTTCGAGCAATGGCAGAGCGCGTGCTTGGTAAGCACGAGGCCGCGAGTTCGACTCTCGCCGGGGGCTTCTGTTCTTTTTACGACGATAATAGCGCAAGCGATAGGTTAAAAAGCAGGGAAGCCCTAAGTAACTAGGTGAAAATCATGGGCGAGTACGAAAATGTAACATTAGATATGGTTTATAAAAAATTGCAAACGATCGAAGAGGAAGTAAAGGAGATTAGCGAGGATTTGCATAGAGTTAAACCCGAATTTGTAGAGAAGTTAAAGCAAATCGAAAAAGGGAAGTTTCATACTTTTAAGAGTATAGAGGAAATGGAAAAACACATGGACGAAAGCGAATAGGTGGCGAATTTGCCCTACCTCTTAAACGAAAGCGACGATTTCCTCAAAACGATGAAAAAGCTTAGAAAACATGATCCCCAAATGTATGGGAGAGTGAAGAAGAAAATTACCGAAATTTTAGAGAATCCTCACCATTACAAGCCCCTTAGCAATCTATTGAAAAAATATAGACGCGCACATGTAGGCTCGTTTGTCATCGCGTTTAGAATAATAGAAGATCAAAAGATGGTCCGATTTGTTGCATATGCCCATCACGATGATATATACGAACAGAGTTTTAATGAATAATCTATGAAAAGGTTATTGTATATAACTATAGGATTGCACTTAAGCTTTTATGCAGGATGTTGTATGTGGGGTACAACAGAATGATTATTTCTTCTCTACACGTTTGTTAATTATCGGACTTGTTCTAGTTTTTATTAGGTCGAGCCGTTCTTTTTTCTTTAGCGGATAGGGATCATAAATCAAATCATCTTCAAACATAATAACGAATTCTATTTGTTTTACTATACCGCTAAACTCGTTTCTTAATTTTGTTATTTCCTCTTGAAGTTGTTGGTGGTCGTCTACCTCTAAGGAGATTTCAAAATTCCAAGGCCCAACTGTTTCAATGCATAGAATCATGAACGGATTTTCGTACGAATAACCGAAAACTTTATTTCTCACATTTTCATTGATATTTTCTAGATACAGTAACAAACGATAGCTTTCCATGCTGTACTTTTGTGGTCGGATGTATGTCGCATAGCCTTGAATGATACCTTTCTTTTCTAGCTGTTTTATGCGAAGAGAAATCGTACTTGGTGGTTTAGTTAACATTCTAGCTATATCGGTAACTGGCATTCGTGCATTGTTGGAAAGGATCGAAAGAATGCTCGCATCCAGTTCATTTACTTTTTCGGTTTCTGGTTCTCTACCAAAAAAAGGAGGTTCAACGGATCCAGTTTGCCACCCGACTAGATATCCTCGTTTATTTTGGCGGAGCTCTGCCCGTATCGCAATAACATTGTCCGCAAGAGTTTTTCCATATTTGTTTAGAATTTTGTAGTATATCTGGTTGAATTCAAAAACGCTCTGGCACATCAAAGCAAAGGCAATATCAAATCTTCCGCCTACCAGTGCTATCCAATATAATTGGGGAATGCTTGAAAGATAGTCTAACAGTTCTTTTTTTACTTTCTCGTTAACGTTTTCAAAACGACTATACACCGCAAAACCCGTATAGCCGAGTTTCCCAAAATTAACTAGCGTCAGGTATCTCTCAATTATGCCCCTCTGCTCCAATCGTTTTATTCTGTAGATTACTCTTTCTTTGGATAGTCTTGTCCGTTTTCCGATTTCTTGGAAAGTGGCCCTTGCTTCTAAATCTAATACAGCCAATATATTTTTATCAACAGCATCTAAACGCATATTTTCATTTTTTACATAAAAAGATATTTAATAATATGTTTTATGAGTTTTTTTATCAGTAATTTTTATATATCACATTATATAATTATATTATACGGGTTTATATGGTCAAATTATATAAAACAAGAGCATTGGGCTATCACGTACATGTTAATGATTACGGTTCTTCGAAAAGGGCAAACATTGGAAAGGTACTACGAAATCTTGGTCTGAGAGAAAGACATTGTTCTAAACTAAGAAAAGAAGGCGACCTGGAATTTGACCTATTTATTCATGAATGTTTAGACCAACGAGAGAACCTCCGGATCTTTAATGCAGTTTGCGATTTTTTAAGAACAGTGCCATTCCAAGGTTATGCGGAAGCTGAAGTTCTGCTATCCGATTGCTCTCCCATCGACTCAAACCCAACGCGCCTTATTGATTTACCCATTCGTTTAGATCAATTTATCGACGGATTACAAAAAAAGGCCGATGTCCATGTTTTTAGAGACGTTGCTTTACCTATGGATGAAATCGACAACCAACTAACCAAAGCAGGTTTTTACGTTGTTCGGCATCCACGAAGTCGGATATATACTCTTCAAACAACATCTCTTTCAGACGCTCAACAGATATTTGATGTTTTGGTTCGTTATTTTCCCAGAGAGCATGGGATAAGATCGGTGGAACTTGAAACCATAAGGAAACTCATGGGCTTTGGCGATATGCCTGGTATCGAACCTGCTCTTTCCAAAGGTGCTTTTCAAATTTTCTAGTGCAATGGTCAAAAGTCTCAGTAATCTTTAAATACAACCTATGCAATATTCCTACATAAACATGCATATTGTTGTATGAATTGTGTAGGCTATCAATCACAGCTTAAGGGAACGCCGGGGGCTTATTCTTTTTCTCCTTTTCCGGTCAGGGGAACAAATAAAACAGGCAAAATGCGCTGGCTGGACCGGGTGGCATGATCGTAAAGGATTAAATCTTGTTCCCAGCCGGACCCGCCGACGGGTGCGATCAGTTTTCCATCGGGCTTAAGCTGCCGGATGAGCGGATGGCCCGGAGGAAGCGAGGGCATCGCGGCCGTAACCGTAATCCGGTCGTACGGCGCTTCGGGAGGATAGCCATGGCTGCCATCCTGGCAGAGCAGCTTTAACTGGGGATATTTCTTGGGCAGTTTGGCGAGGTTGCGCTGGGCTAGCCCGTGCAGCTCGGGAACGATTTCCATGCTGATAACCGTTCCTTTCTTTCCGGCCAGCTCGGCGAGCAAGGCCGTATTATAGCCGCTGCCGGTGCCTATCTCCAGGATTTTCATGCCGGGTTGGATATCCAGCTTTTCAAGCATGAACGCAACCACGGTCGGCGCGGAGATGGTTTGGCCGGCGAAGAGGGGAAGCGCCTGGTCTTCATAGGCAAAGGCGCGGTGGCCGGGAGGAACGAAATACACGCGATCCACGGCCAGCATCGCCTTCTCCACCCTGGGGCCGTGCAGGAAGCCTGCCTGTTTCAGTGCAACCACCATATCCTGCAGTTCCGGCCGGGGCATATTGGGGATTGTGGGATAAATACTCATAAACTTAACGGCTTACAAAGGGGTATATGCCGGACCAGCAGTACGGGCAGAAACAGACCCATGGCGGGGACGATACCGGAGACGAAGTACCGCCTCCGGCAGAAGCGAAAAAACCCTCGCTAGGAAAATACGCCTTTGCGCCGGATGTCAACATACGGGACATCTTCTGGAAGATCATGGACGAGTATGCCGCCAGGAAAGGGAAAGAGGTGGATGTGGGCAGATATACCGGCATGCGCACCGCGCTCGTCCGCATCGCGTGCAGCGTTTTAAAAAATCCGGAAAGTGCCTACCACGGCCTGAGCCTGAATTTGACAGCGCAATATACACTGGCCATGGTGCTGGACGGGCAATGGGAGGACATGTTTGTGGTGCTTTTGGGAGAGAATGCCGGATCATCCAAAAAGATACGCAGCCGGCTGATACGCGGATTTGAAAAACTGCTGGTGCAGGAGAAATACCGCACACGGATTACGGAGTATTTCCAGCACGCTATCAAAAAGGGCGAGAATGCCGGGCCGATGCTCTTATGCATTGCCGAGATCGAGGACTCCACACTCGTAGACGCGTTGAAGAAATGGATCCTGGTGATAGCGCAAACCGATATCGAAACCAACCAGATTTACGCGATTTCGGCGCTGGCCATACGGAAGGACGATCCGGAGGTAAAGCAGCTGTTCATACGGTTGCTGAGCCACTGGGATCCGCAAACGCGGAAGGCGATCGCCGCATTCCTCGGCAAACGGACCGATGCGGAAACGGCAGCCGCGGCCCAGCGCCAGCTTCCGCTCGAAACGGATCCGGAAGTGAAAAAACTGCTGGAGAAGATCGTAAAAGCGAAGAAAACATAGGAGGGAAACAACGTGGATCTTATTAAAATTCCGGAAAAGCGGGTAGTGGTTTTGATCGGGGCGGATGGAAAAACCAAAAAGGAGATAGAAAAAAAATGCCGCGTAAAGCTCCGGGTAGAAAAGGACGGGGAAGTGCAGATATCCGGGGAGGAGGCCGAGGTGTATTTTGCCCATGGCATAGTCCAGGCGATCGGGAGAGGTTTTGAACCCCGACAGGCCCTTAAACTGCTGCAGGAGGATTACCAGTTTTATCTCATTAATCTCAAGGAATTTACCAAAAGCGATAATGCCCTGCAGCGCATAAAGGGAAGGGTGATTGGGGAGGACGGCAAGATCAAGGAGGAGATCGAACAGGCTACGGACAGTTATTTGAGCATTTACGGGAATACCATCGGGATCATCTCGAAAATAGACAGCATCGAATATGCGAAGGAAGCTGTTTTGAAATTGGTAGGCGGTGCCAAGCATTCGAGCGTGCTCAATTATCTGGCGGGCGTAAAGAGACGGCTGATGGAGGAAAGATTGAGATAATGGCCTGCTTATCATATTCCTCCTTTTTTGTAACAAAATTCCAGAAATAGAATATACATTTAAATATTTTTAGCTGTTTTTGGGTATATACACAACCAACTAAGTAATGCCGATTGAGTCAACTAAAGTTTTACCTCTTTGGTTGTGTATGTCGCGATCGTCGCAACGATGTCGTAATCGACGAATCGATTACGAACATGCTCAAGATCGGTTCGCCGATCTTGACATCACGAGCATGCCCATGAACGGTTCGCCGTTCATGACATAGATTGAGCCAACTTTTTTAATTGGCTCAGGATATCTCCCGATGCAAGTGGATACTATGATAGATTCAAAAGGTGCTTTTAGTCATTTTCGAGAGCATTCCGTGGCTGAGTTTTTCAAGAAAAACCGCCAGATGCTAGGATTCAGCGGGAAGGTGAGATCTCTTACTACTATTATTCATGAAGCCGTAAGTAATTCGCTTGACGCTTGTGAGGAAGCGCATATACTACCGGAAATAAAGGTTGAAGTAAAAGAACTTGCCGAATATCACTATCTTATTCGAATAGAGGATAACGGCCCGGGCATACCGAAATCGCATCTGGGCAAGGCACTGGGCCAGATGCTTGCAGGTACAAAATTCCAC
>DATDYG010000072.1:0-3171 GCA_035289085.1 Candidatus Bilamarchaeaceae archaeon
GTGCCGGTTTTTGAAGTCCGGAAAAGACTGGGAGAGCAGCTGGCCAGAGAGCACCCGGTTGAAGCCGATGTGGTCATACCGGTGCCCGATACCTCCCGAACGGCGGCCGAGGTGTTCGCACGCGCAGTAGGCATACCGTTGGAAGAAGGCCTGATCAAAAACAGGTATATTGCACGGACATTTATCATGTCCACTCCGGAGAAGCGGCGGGATGCGGTACGGGTGAAATTAAACCCCATACGCAAGGTCATAGAGGGGAAACGGATCGTGTTGATAGATGACAGCATCGTACGCGGCACGACGCTGCGGGAGATTGTGAAGCTGGTCCACGGAGCCGGTGCAAGGGAGGTGCATGTGCGCATCACATGCCCGCCGCTGCGCGCCCCCTGTTTTTACGGTATCGACATGAAGACGTATGATGAGCTGATTGCGCACAACAAGAGTATACCGCAGATTGAAAAGTTTTTAGGCGTGGATAGCTTGGGCTATCTTTCGATAGATGGATTGAAAAAGGCCATTGGCCTGCCTGTATGCACGGGTTGTTTAGATGAGGAGTATGTTACGCCGGTAGCAAAAAAACTGGCCAAAGCAAAAAAAGATGAAAAATTAGGATGTGGATAGCGGAGATCAATTATTTTGGGAAGTGGGCAGTTGCCGCTCTTGGACCAGGGAAAGATACTGGCCAAGGTATGGATGGGCGGGGTAAAGGTTTCGGATGATTTCGAGTTCGGCCGGAGCCCCGGTATGGAGGGAATTGCGGGCAGGATTGGATGGAAGAACGAAATTTTAGAGAATGTTTAAAAGCCTGCCGACAACTGAATAGGATATATACCCCAAAGGGGCACTTGTATGGTCGTAGCTGAATACCACATCGCGGACGTTGTCCGGTTAAGCGGATTGGACAAGAGAAGAATCCTGGAAGGCCTGAGCGACATAGGCGCACCTAGCGAGGAGATGGGAGAGAAACTGATCGTAGAACTCACGCCCAACCGGCTGGATTTTCTTTCACTGGAGGGAGTAGTGCGGGCGTTACGCAGCTTCTATGGGAAGCGGAAACCAGGAGGATACCGTGCCCGGCCGTCTTCGTATGAATTGATCATTGATAAAAGTGTCAACAAGATGCGGCCCTATACCGCGTGGGCCGTAGCCAAGGGCCTGGATTTTGGCGGCAGGAATATGGAGTATCTCATCCAGTTCCAGGAAAAACTGAATGCGACGATCGGCCGGAAGGTGAAGAAATGCGGGATTGGTTTTTATCCATTGGACAAATTGGTGTTTCCATTGCACTACACGACGATGAAACCAGAGGAGATCGTTTACCAGCCATTGAATTATCCGCACAAGGCAGACGCAAAGGAGATTCTGGAAAAACATCCTAAAGGAATGGAATATGGCAGCATTATTGAAAAGCATTCGCGCTACCCCGTTTTCCTGGATGCCAAAGGGAACATCCTATGCCTGGTACCGATCTGCAATGCGAAGGGATATGGGGAGGTTACGCCGCAAACGCGGGACGTGGCCATTGAAGTTACCGGAACGGATTTGAATACGGTAATGGCAATACTGGATATTATTTGTTGCAGTATGGCCGATGGAGGGGCAACCATTTATCAGGTAAAGATGCGGTATCCCGGAAAGCGGATAGTAGCCCCGGCCCTTACCACCCGGAAGATGCAGCTGGACCATGCATGGATAGCACGTCTGCTGGGGCTTAAGCTGCCCCCATCCAAAATAAAACAGCTCCTGGGGCGTATGGACATTGTGCTGACGGCTAATAACGCAATGGCCCCGCCCTACCGCGTGGATGTGATGCATCCGGTGGACATATTGGAGGACATTGCAATTGCGCATGGGTACAACAACTTCCACCCTACACTGCCGGATTTCTTCAGTATGGGGAGAATGAATGAGCGATGGCCCCGTCTTCACGGGGTGATGCGCCAGATGGGGTTCGCGGAGATCGAAACGCCAATTTTAATGAGCGCGCAGGTGTTGGAGGCCTATGGGCCGGAAAAACAGGTAAAGATCCTTAACCCGGTTTCCGAGGAATACACTACCCTACGACCCGCCTTAGTGCCCAGTCTGATAGCCACCTACATGCATAACAGGGTAAAGGCGCTCCCGCAACGGCTATATGAGATAGGGCCGGTGGTGGATGGGGGCGTTCAGAAACAATGCCTTGTATTCGGCTGGATGGACCGCGCATTGGCATTTTCCGATATCCGCGGCGTATTGCAGACGCTGGCCAAGGAAGAGCAATGGAAGTTCGAACTAAAGAAAGAAGGGCTGCCCCTGTGGCTGGACCCGGCGGAGGGGGGCGTGATAATGATGGATAATAAGTGGTGTGGGGTGATAGGGAAAATGAAACCGGATTTCCTGGCGCGTTATCACCTGGGTTTTCCGATTTATATTTGTGAGATAGATATAGAATAGAGACACCCCCTACTTCAACTAATGGACACGGCGCATCTGACGTACGGTTGATTTATACACAATAAGATAGGTGTGGAAACGGTCAAACAAGCGATCCATTTCTTTTTCGTGTTTTGCATCTAATAAGAATACCGAGCGTGTTTTCCATCGCACCGCATTCTTGAACTGTTGGTTTAAATAATAGTAGAACATGCGTTTGTTGCGGTTGAAGCGTTTTCTTTCAGTGTTATAACGAAAATCATAAACGTACAGAATTTGCATGTTAAAAATAAACATACTAAATTTTTATATGTATGTGACATATGTCACATACACTCCAACAAACACAACACAACAAAAAATAGTTGAACTACACCCCCCCACTCTTTTCATTTTAAAGTTTTTCTGTATTCCGAGTAAACAGTTAGTTTTTCCAGCGCTTTAACGGCTGCAAGGGGGTAGGCATAAGTCGGCACGCCGTATCCTTCTAATACACGCCTTTTCTCTTCCGTGTAGCTGCCGCCCACGGAAATAACAGCGACGGGCTTTCTCCTGTCGTCGCTTGCGCGTGTCAGCACACCGAGAATCCGCTCGTCAATACGCGGCGTCTGGTAAAGCACTATTATGATCAAACTATCTATATTTTTATCCTGCATTGCCAATTCTATTGCTTTTTCATATGCTCCAACACCAGCATCACCCACCAAATCCAGCGGGTTTTCTATATTGACATAACCAGGCATCATTTTGCGCAGTGTT
>DATDYG010000073.1:0-7096 GCA_035289085.1 Candidatus Bilamarchaeaceae archaeon
CATTATCGCTCTGATTTCCCAAAACAGGATGACAAAAGCTGGATGGTAAACATAATCTGCAGGAACATGAAGGGAAAAATGAAACTGGAAAAAAAGCCTGTTCCGCAGATGCCCGAGGAATTGAAGAGGCTGTTGCCATGAGCGTCACCATTAAGATATCGAGGTCCCATGCGAAGAGAGCGGCATATACCGAAGATTATACCGTAGAATATGAAAAAGGGATGACCGTATTGATGGTGCTGGAGCACATCCGAGAGAGCATGGATGCAACCCTGTCGTTTCGCTGGAACTGCAGGGCAGGCAGGTGCGGATCATGTGCAATGGAAATAAACGGCATTCCGGCATTGGCATGCAAGGCAGAGATACCTGCTGATGCAAAGGAGATTTCCGTTGCGCCTATGAAAATTTTTCCTGCCGTAAGGGATTTGGTCGTAGATTTAACCCCGATGCGGGAAGGGCTGAGGAAAATAGGCGGCTTTCAATCTGCGCAAAAGCCTTTTTTCAAAATGCATGATTATGATATTGAAATTGCAGGGGAAATGCGAAGATGTATAGAATGCGGCATATGCCAGGATGTCTGCCATGTGCTGCGCGAACATAAAAAGAATTATGCAGGTCCGAGGTTTGCCGTAAAGGCAGCGGCAAATGAAATGCATCCCGAAGACAGGGAAAGCCGCGCAGCAGAAATGGAAAAATTGGGTTTGGGATATTGCAATGTCACAAAATGCTGCCAGTCTGTCTGCCCTGAAAAAATCCGCATAACCGATGATGCGATAATACCAATGAAGGAAAAGATTGCAGGCTTACAGCGGAAAGAATTCTTCAAAAAAATTTTAGGCGGCGGTAAAAAATGAATCATAAGATAATTTTATTTTTGTTATTCTTGGCGTTTATTGCATTTGCACATGGTGAAGAAGAACACGCTGAAGAAATGCCTGCACCGCCTGAGCCTATCAATACTTTATGGTTTATTCACAGCTGGACCCATTGGATGGTATGGATTGGTTTTATTTACACATGCTACTATTTTAGGTTTTTTATAGGTCATAAACTTGGCCATCCTTCGCACTGTGCAGTTCCTGAAAAAGAAGGAGAATATCTGCCAGAAGATAGTTTAAAGCAAATACATGGAATTTTTGTATGGTTAATGATTATCTGGACTGCAATTCACATATCAGAAATAATAGGCGGGCAATTCGGCTATGGACATCCGGAAGTTTATTCCCTTAGTGAATTAATTCCCGGAGAAGAAATCTGGGAGTGGATGTATGTCGTATCAACAGTTTTATTTTTATCATCGTGCCACTATATTAGATATCTAACTGGCAGCGGAACAAAATGTTTTTCCTGCCTTGCCTTTGGAAGGCAGAGGCAAAAGGTTTTTACTATTCAAACTTTTCTAAATAATTATCACGGCCATTTCTTTTGGATTGCAATAATTGCTAGCGTTTTGGTGCTACTCTCAGGCGGGCACCTTTAATTGATAAGGCGCGAGAAATCCATGCATAAGAATTTATCAGTTACGGCTTCAGCCGTTGGATGAAAGCGCCTTCTAATATTTTGAAAGTTTATTTTTATCTCTGTAGAGGGAGTGCTGCCAAAGGCAGCACCCGGACTTCCTTGAGAAGACCTCTACGGAGCTGATAGAAATGAATAGCGTAAGCTTTATATCAGGAAATAGGAGTATAGGTTTAAATCAGTTTCACTTTGAATGGTGCCCTAAAATTTCCCAGATCTACTATTAGTTCACCAAAATTCCCGGGGCGGTGTTGTTGATGATGAACGGTTCGTTCTCCCAGACCTGCCCGTCCACTGTCTTGAAATATGCCCTCGCTTTCCGTGGATCACCATCAATATTAAACTCGATAAAGAATGCTCCGAACACCGTCGATCCGCCAAAATCCTCTTCTGTCATGATGCTGGCCCATTCACCGTTGCAGCCGTACGGATAATTATACGCACCGTTCGTAGGATTGTCCGCACACCGAAGCTGCGGCTGGAGGCTCTTCCCACCTGCCCCGCTGACAAAGGCAAATGTCTGGCCCGGAAGGCCGTCCTCATCTGGCTTGATGGTCAGTGGATCAACCGTATCCACCACCGAGCAGCTGCTGGTCGTATTGGTATGGGGTGAACAGGAACTGAAACTGTCCAACACCCAGGTGCGTTCATAGCTATGTTCGTGAGCAGTGGCGATAATACCGCCAGCTTTCCGTACTTCATCATACGTATCGTAACTATGGCTATCGCCTTTATCGCCAACCTGGAGAGCGTCCATCAGTTTATGCCAGGCGCCGATGTCCCATAAATACTGGTTTCCACCCATCTTCCTTCTGATATAATCGATCTTCTCTGCATCCGTGCCGCCACAATCCATGGTGCAGCTTTCCCCTGGTGCCATCAGCGCTACGAACAGGTTTTGGTATGCAAAACTGGACCGGGTACCATCATTATTGGGATTAGCGTCATTATCCAACGCAATTCCATGGCAATTGACCCTGTCGCGGAGGAATTCCCGGTAGCCCCTATAGCCGCTGCTGTTGCTTTCCTGCGTCCAGTGACTCAGCACATCTCCATTCTCGTGGTTCCCCATCGAGATAAAGTAAGGGAAGAGGCTGCAGGTGGTGTTGAACTCCGTCATCTTCCCACTGCTCTGCCAGGAAGGATCAAGGACTGTTTCGATATCGTCCTCCCATAGTCCCGGGACGAACGGCTCGGAACTTGTCCCGTACCCAAGATCACCGGCGTGGATGACCATGTCTGCATCCTCATTCTTGATGAGCGTAAGCACACTCTGGAAATCACTTCCATAGTCCGTATCAGCGATAAAAGCAACTTTGAAATTTGGCGGAGGGACGTATAAGTTTAAGGGAGCGACACACATGCTGGCGCTGCATTGCTGCCCGAAAGGACAGTCTGTGTCCACCGTACACTGGGGAAGGTACTCCACGTGAAGCAGTGCGGATTTCTCTGCCGCGGAGTTATAGGAACGCGCCACCCGTTTTCCTGTTCCGTTGATGAGGAAACTCATGAAATTGCCTGCCAGCCAGCCCGGCCTGTTAATAACTTCCTGGAGAACCGTCATCAGCTCCGGAGTACGCTGATCCGGACCTTCTTCATCGACGCTGGTCCATGGAACGGGCGCCCAGGACACCGATGCCGTAGTCGTAGGCCTTGTACTCAGATCATAATCCATGGAACTGACCGGGAAAGAATTATCGCTGGCTTCACCCGCTATGGTGAGCTGTGTCGCTTCGCTCGTCGTCTCATCAACGGTAAACTGCAGGTACGCATTCTGGATGGTCGCTCCTGGCGGGATGTTTAACTGGTATCGTACCAAAACGGCTCGTTGTGTACTATTATCTGTCATAAGCTCAAGGTCTGAACTGCTTCTGGAGATGCTGCCGGTAGAACTTTCCTCCGCATCATCCTCCCCGGTTGCGATACGCTGATCAATGATGATCGGGGAAGCCGTGGGAGGAACACACATATATAGATTCATATCACAGACCTGCCCGTTGGTGCACGTACCGCAATCCAACTGCCCGCCGCACCCATCGGAAAGGTTGCCACAGAATGCTCCCAGGGATTCACACGTCATCGGTGTACAAACGACCGAATTGACCGTCACCAGGACGTTTGCGGTATCCGCATCACCATCTACATCGGTGACGGTAAAGCTGACGTTATACGTTCCGGCGGAAAACCGATGGGTTGGATTCTGGACAGTAGCGTTTCCTCCATCGTTGAAATCCCACGTGAAAGTGAAGGGGCTTTCCCCATCGGTAAAGTTCCCTGTAAATGAAACGTTAAGCAGTTCATCCCCGCTGGAGGGAGTAGCACTGGGGTTGGCGACAGGAATGGTGTCCACCTGCTCAGGTACCCGATAGACGATCTCCACTGGAAGATAATCTAACATGCAGTCGCCACCTCTTCCTCTGCCCTCCTTGACACATGCTGCCCTTACCATGAAATTGGGATCATTTATTCCGGATGCCGTCCAGGCAAAGTCACTCGTAAGGTCGATAAGGAACGTCTGTTCAACCGCGTTCCCACCAATCCTGTGGGCCGTTCCATACGTCACCCCCCCGTCATTGCTTACCTGAATATCGACAAACGTATTCGTACTCGTCGCAGCGAAATCAACGGAGATCTCGACCATGTCGATAAGTGCATTGGTCGGGACGGCAAAGCTGTACCCGTCCCAGGTACCGCCGATCCCCGTAGAAGCGCTGGCGGATCCTCCGCCATCCGTAAAGGCATTGCCACAGCTGATCCATTCACCGCTGCAGGTGCTCGGGTCTTTCATGAGTATGACCGGACTTCCTGCATCGACCACCTCATACATGGCAGATGACTCCCCAGTGAGCAAAGAGTCCTGGTTGGTAGCAGTGATCGTAAACATCTCCGACCCTACAAGAGCTGTCGGACTGGAGGTTAAGGAAAACGTCGTCTGGGAGGTGGCTCCTCCAGAGATCGTCAGTGGAGTGGCCGCAAATGTACCGCTCCACCCCGAAGGGATGGAATGCGTCAAATCAAATGCAGAAGAGCCGCAGGCATCGGTATCTCCGCTGGTAACGTCCACCGTGTATTGTAGCACGTTCCCTGCATCGGTCCGTTGGGTAGCAGGAGAGATAACGACTATAGGACTTCCTCGTGTACAAACTGCAATGTTGTGCTCAACCGTGACGGCAAGATAATCCATACTGCAGGTAGGAGGTCTTCCTTTTCCAATCTTGGTGCAGTCCACTTTCACCCGAAGGTTACTGTCACTTACCCCCGTAGGGGTCCAGGAAAAATCATCGGTAACATCGATGAGATAGGTTTGTTCAGCCACATTTCCCCCTACGCTATGCACCGGTCCATAGGTGGTACCACCATCATCACTTACCTGGACGTCTATATATCCATTGGTCTCGGACGCAAAGAAATCTATCTGAAGCTCCACCCGGTCGATCTGATCGCCCACAGGAACAGAGAAACCATACCCCTGCCACTCGCCGGAATTCCCCGAAGAAGCGGTCGCAATAGTACCGTCATCGGTAAAAGCATTAGTACAGGAAGTCCATGCGCCACTGCACGCAGAGGGGTTATTAGAAGATACGGCCGCAAATGCCAAAGAAACCACTAATATTAAGAACACCGCAAGAAGCAAAATCTTCTCTATATGTTTCTGTTTCCTCATTGACATCTTCCAAGCATGTATAGCTCCTAATTCACATAAAATTAAAAAGTCTTTCCCTAACCCAGAACATACCGTTTTTCTATGTTTACAAAAGGCGAAATTTGTGTTGCCTTGTCCAAGGCATTCAGGACGTTCGTGAACACGATGTAACTTACCGCAATCCCCGCGGTAAATAGTATCCGTTCATACGCGACGATCGGGATTAAGAAATTCCACTGCGCTGCCGTCATCGGCACCGTCCATGCCCACAATGCCCCTCCTACGGCGTGCGCGGTAAATGTGGAACCTAGGCTCCGGAATACCAGCCGGTCGGGCAGGAATTTTACGATCAGCGGAATGGTCCAGAAAAGGGCAAAGTACCACGCTTCCCTTCCTACGGGGTGAAGCCAAAAGGCCAACATGGCCAATACCGGCACAGCGATGCTTAGCCGATCGTTTAACTTCTGTTTCTTATACTGGCTGAAATAATACGCCGCAAAGAGCATGGGCAGCAGCCGGGCCAGATTCACGATCGTTATCTCCTTTCCTACGGCTACAAAATTAATCAATTGCGCAACCGCTACGGCCAATACGCCGAATACGCCAAGGAACCCGCCGGCGATCGGGCCAAAGAACTGGAACAAAGTGAAAAACTGGTTCTCTGCCCCTACGAGCGGGGAAAAATTGATATTCATCCCTACTAATGCAAGGACAGTAAAAAGTCCCAAAAATACCATTCCGCGTTTAGAAATTTTTTTCATAGATTAAAACCTCTTCTGCCTATGTGAAGCTATTTTCCATTCATGCTTAAAAACATTTGGGAGAGTGGCAGTTGTCGTAATCCAATCCGTCCAAAGAAGAAATTTAAAAAGCCTATCTACCAGCATACAGGGTATGGGTCTCCCGCTTGCAAAAAAAATCCTCCAGTCCCACCTAGCCGAAGGAAAGATGGAGCCCGGAGAAGAGATCGGCATCAAAGTCGATCAGGTATTAACCCAGGATGCGACGGGCACCATGGCTTTCCTGCAGTTCGAGGCCATCGGCCTGGACAGGATAAAGGTTCCGTTGGCCGTTTCCTACGTCGACCACAACATGCTGCAAACGGATTTCATGAATCCGGACGACCATAAATATCTGGAAACCGTGGCTGCGAAATATGGTGCGTATTTTTCTAAACCCGGCAACGGTATCTGCCACCAGGTGCATTTAGAGCGGTTTTCCCAGCCCGGCAAAATCCTCATCGGCAGCGATTCGCACACGCCGACAAGCGGGGGCGCGGGCATGCTCGCGATCGGCGTGGGCGGTTTAAGCATCGCGACGGTGATGGGCGGAGAGCCGTGCTATGTCGCCATGCCGGAGATCGTAGGCGTAAAACTCACCGGAAGGTTGAAGCCCTGGGTAACGGCGAAAGACATCATCCTGGAGATGCTTCGAAGATTAACCGTGAAAGGCGGATTAAACCGCATCATCGAATATTATGGCGAAGGAGTAGAAACGCTTTCCGTGCCGCAACGCTCAACCATCACCAATATGGGCGCGGAGATGGGCGCGACGACTTCAATATTTCCCAGCGATGAAGTAACAAAATCCTATTTCCAATGGCAGCAAAGAGAAAAGGACTGGCAGCCGGCGCAAACCGATACGGATGCGGTATACGATAAGAATATGGAAATCAATCTGAGCGAGCTCGAGCCTATGATCGTGAAGCCGGGTTCGCCGGACAACGTCGTCCCGGTGAAAGAGGTGGAAGGCACCGAAACCCAGCAGGTGATCATCGGATCCTGCACCAACTCCAGCTACACCGATCTGATGGCCGCGGTTTCCATTCTAAAAGGCCGGAAGATCCATTCCCGTGTGACATTCGGCGTGAACCCCGGTTCCCGGCAGGTGCTGATGAATGTTGCGCGTGCGGGTGCATTGGAGGTATTTACGCTA
>DATDYG010000074.1:0-7177 GCA_035289085.1 Candidatus Bilamarchaeaceae archaeon
CAAAGGTCAGCCAGAATGTAAGCGGCAGCTCCACATTGTTAATTTCCTTGATGTAGGCGATGCTGCGCTGCAACGCAGAAAAGAAATGTTTTTGGTAGTCGTAGGGCTGCAAGTCCTGGATAAGACGGGCCCGCAGCTTACGAATGAATTCGTTGTAGGGCGAAATGCGATGGCGCAGCTCGGAGATGGATATATCCTCCTTTTCGGATATGAAACTTTTGTACCGCTGCACAATACGCTCGTAGAGTTTCAGCGATAGGGCATCCTCCCCCATGAAAATACACCATGCGCTTAGGCATATAAAGCTACCGCTTATGAGGGTGTTTCAGGAAGAGGCTGAGCAGGAAGGCGAGGAAGAGCAATCCGCTGGACAGGAGGAAATAATAGGAGAAATCGTATTCGATCAGAACTCCGGCGGAAAAGAATCCGGCAACGATGCCCAGACGGGAAGCGGCAAAGAGCGTGCCGGTGGTGAAGTGCCGGTAGGCCGGATGGTTGGAAACGAGAAAGGCGAATATGGCGGGGCGGATAAGGCCCACTCCCATGGAGAACATCAGTGCTAGCAGGGCCAATTGCCACCATTGCTGGCTGAAAAGCGGGAAGAGGAAGATGGAGACCGATGCCAGGATCAAGCCGAAGGAGAACAGGAGTTTTCGGGTCCGTGCGGTTTCAATCATGCCGGCCAGCCACTCGCTGCCAGCCAGGAAAACGAAGAACAGGCCGCCGACCAGGCCGATGGTCTCGAGGCTATACCCCAAGCCGTCCATGAACAGGGCCAGCGCCATGGATTTGGAGAAGAGGACGAAGGATACCGTGAACATGATCGCCAGCAGGATATGGAGCCGAATATCGTGCTCCAGGAACTGCAATTCCGAATGGATTTTTTGGAAGGACATCCTGCGGTGGCGGGGACCGAGGTTTTTTGGATAAATTAAAAACCCGAGCAAAAGAAGTGTGCTGGCGACCCGGAAGAACGCTTGCATGGGATAAAGGCTCAGAAAAATGCCGGCCATCAGCGGACCCCAGAAACCGGCCAGATTGACGGCGGCTTCCAGGTGGGACACACTCACCGTCGTTTTTTTGGCGGAAGCCCCTTCGAAGATAGAATAGAGCGGACCTTCCCGAAAGGCCGTAATGATCCCATCAAAAATAGTGACAGTAAACAGATGGTGGAGGCTCTGGATCAAAGAATAGAAAAGCGGCAATACGACATAACCGCCGTAGGCGGCAGCCAGCAACTTGTAGCGGTTTACCCGCTCTTCGAGAATGCCGCTTGCCACACCCACGGCAGCCGCAGTCAGGGCCACGACGGCAAACGCCAGGCCGATCTGGAAAGCACTGAAGCCCATGTCCGAGAAATAAATCGGGAGGAATACGGGAAAAGTGGCGGTTACCAGCGCCACCAGCAGTTCGGTAATCAGAATCCTTCTGTGTAGGAGAATAGATATCACCGATGGGGACGGATAAGCTTTTCCGGGGAGAGGAGTTTTTCCAATTCCTTTTTATCCATCAATTTTTTCTCCAGGACCAGTGTTTTTAACGATTGGTTTTTTTGCTGGGCTTCGCGGACGAGCCTGGAAACCACGGAATAGCCGAGATGCGGAGTAAGCGCAGTTGCATAAGCGAATGAGCTATCCAGCAACGCCTTGCATCTTTTTTCATCCACGCGCAAACCAGCGATGCATTTTTCATTAAACAATTTAGTTCCGTTGCGCAAAAAATCCATGCTTTGCATCAGGTTGTATGCAATCAGAGGAGTTGCAAAGTTAAGCTCCAGTTGCCCGGACTGGCAGGCCATTAAGATGGCAAAATCGTTTCCCATTACCTGGTAGCTCACCATATTGACCGCTTCGGGAACAGAAGGATTGACCTTTCCAGGCATTATGCTGGAGCCTGGTTCAACCTCAGGCAGAATAATTTCTGCTATGCCGGCATTCGGCCCGGAAGCAAGCAGGCGCAGATCATTTGCAATGCGGTTTAGTGTAACTGCATAGTTACGCAGCGTTGCTGAGAAAAACAAAAATTCGTTCATATCATGCGTTGTTTGTATGCTGTTTGCAGCTTTTTTTAGTTTTAAGCCTGTTAGCTTGCTCAGATGCGCAATAATTTTATCCTTGAATTTGGGATGGGTATTGATGCTTGTGCCCACGGCCGTTCCCCCGATGCCCAGCAGGGACAGTGCATCCTGTGCATGCGCAATCTGCCGCATGTCCTGGGAGATGGATTGGGCATACCCGTCGAAAACTTGTCCGTAAGAAATGGGAACGGCGTCCTGCAGGTGGGTGCGGCCGACTTTAATGGTTTTGGCGTATTCCTTGGATTTCTTTTCAAAGGATTTTTGGAGCAGGAGCAGTTCGTGCCGTAATTTCTGGATTTCCTGCAGTGCAGCTAAACGAATCGCAGTAGGCGTAACATCATTGCTGCTTTGCGCCAGATTAACGTGATTGTTTGGATGGACGAATTTGTATTCGCCTTTTTTACCCCCAAGAATTTCGTTCGCCCGATTCGCCAAAACTTCGTTCACATTCATGTGCATGGGCGTGCCTGCACCGGCCTGAAAAGCATCAAGAATGAATTGATCGTTGAATTTTCCATTTAATGCTTCATCACATGCACGAACGATGGCGCCGGATATCCTTTTATCCAAAACACCCAATTCACTATTTGCAAGCGCAGCAGCCTTCTTAATTATAATATAGGCACGGATAATCCGCAAATCAACTTTTTGATTTGATAATTTGAATGTATTCGCCGCGCGAATGGTAAATGCTCCATAATATGCATCGCTTGGAACCTGAACTTTTCCGAGAAAGTCTTCTTCTGTGCGGGTTTGCATGATTAGGACTGGAAGATAAAAGTTAAAAACACGCCGCCTGCAATTCAGCTTATGAAATATAATGCGTATATTCTCGACTGGACGATGAACGATTACGGAGGATTAAAGCAAGAGATAACATAGGCTGGTTTTAATTTTGTAAAAGAGAAAGGCAAGAACCACATCTGAGTGGAAGTGCAGCTTGTTCGATTACAGGAATTTGCACAGATGATGCAAGGCCATCTTAATGCGCCATATAATTATGTGGATATCCAATTCCCAAAGGAGAAGAAGACAGTAATTGTTTTTTCGGAACGGATGGCGGTCATTTCCAATGCAAAAGAAAACGAGGCGGTAAAACAATGGGCGATTGCGAAAGGGTTGCCACCGAAACAAGCGGATTGGAGAACAAGTTATTGAATTACTTCTTCCCTAACAGCACAAATTGCGCCATCAATGCTTCCAGCTGGATGCGTTCGTTCGCTCCTTCGACCAGTCTAAAATTGTATTCGCCCACGCGGTCGATCAATACTACCTTCCTTTCCTCCGGGATATCCAGCTTCGGCACTTCGCGGTAGATTTGCAGCAGGATATCCTCTCCGGCTAAACCATAATGGATAATCAGTTTATCGAGGTTTTCCCGTGCCTTGAGGAAATCGCCCTTCAATGCGACATCGAGCATTTCGCGGACTTCCTCGGGCTTGGCACGGGAGCCGATCTTGTGCACCATCTCTTCCGTCACATGCTTGCCGTGCAGGGCACAGCCCTGTAAAAGATTGAGGGCACGTCTCATATCGCCTTCGCTTACATAAAATATCGCTTCGTAAGCCGGGTCAGCGATTTTGAGCTTTTCTTCCTGGGCCACCTGCTCCAGCATCTTGTATACGTCCTTTTGCTGCAGCGGCAGAAACCGGAATACCGCGCAGCGGGATTGGATCGGCTCAATGATCTTGCTCGAATAATTGGCGGAGAGGATGAAGCGGGTTAACGAGCTGAAATTTTCCATCGTTCTCCGCAGCGCGTGCTGCGCATCCGCCGTTAATGCATCGCTCTCGTCCAGGAAAATCAGCTTGAACGGCACCACGCCCAGCGCCACGCTCCGTGCAAAATCCTTTATCCTTCCCCGCACCACGTCGATTCCTCTTTCATCCGATGCATTCAGGTCGATGAAGTTTCCGGAAACGTCCTTCCCGTACAATTCATGGGCCAGAGCCAGTGCAGCAGTCGTTTTTCCCACGCCGGGCGGACCGGCGAAAAGCAGGTTCGGCATGTTCTGTGTTTTTACAAACGCCTTGAGGCTTGCCACCGCATCATGCTGGCCGACGATGCGCGAAAGGGTGAGGGGGCGATACTTCTCTGTCCATGGCAAAAGATCGGTTTCTCCCATACGAATCACAGAACGGTGAATGGCGTTAAGCTCCATACTTTTAATAAGCTTTGGGGCGGATACTTTTTCCAATAGGGTGCTAAGTATGGAAAGGGTAAAAACAGGCATTGCAGGATTGGACAAAATGCTGAACGGTGGCATTCCGCTTCACCGCCACGTCGCCGTGTATGGCGGCCCGGGTGCCGGAAAAACATCGCTGGCGTTCGAATATCTATACCAGGGAGCCAAGGAAGGGGAAGGCGGGATATACATCACGCTGGAAGAGACGGAAGAGGACCTCGTGGCCAACATGAAGAACACCTTCCCGATGTTTTCCGACATCGACGCGCTCATCCAAAGCAAAAAGCTGGAGGTCGTGAAGCCGGATAAACTGCAGATGGAAGACGTGGCGAATATTCTGGAGGACCGGATCACCAGCAACGAAGTTAAACGGGCGGTGATCGACTCGGCCACCATGATCCGCCTGTCGTTCAAGGAAGAGATCGAATACCGGCAGACATTATTTGAATTCCTTTCGCTTCTCCGGAACCTGGACTGCACGACGATCGTAACGGTGGAGGCCACTTCGCCCCGCAAGGAAGCGATCGTTTTCGATATCGAGCATTTCGTAATGGATGGTATTATCAATTTATACAACCTCGACCGGGAGGAACGGAGGATACGGGCACTGGAAGTCTTCAAGATGCGCGGCAGCGATCATTCGCGCGACCTCGTTCCGTTCAAGGTGACGCCTTCCGGAATCAAGGTGTACGTAGGAGAACGTGTTTTTTAGGCGGTAGGAATGAACACGCGTGAACTCGGCTTTGTGATGCTAGTGGGCATCCTGGTCATCGGCGTGGCGGTACTCGCCGGCTGGGCAGCGCTATCGCCGGAAACGGCGCTGCTGCTGGTAGCAGTATTGTACCTTGGCCTCTTGTTCCACTGGAAATGGAATGTGGATGGCAAGCAGGCGGTCACTACGGCCGGGCTGGCATTTGTTGCGCTGGTAGGTATGCAGGGCGCGGGAAGCGCGCTGGCGCTCCTGCCTTTTGCCATCGCGTGGATGGCGCCGCCGCTGCTGGTGCAGTTCAGGCGGAAGGTATTCAAAAAAGAGGAATAGGCTATGTACCCGCACCAAAAGATAGAAGAGGAAACAGGCGCATTCTGGAAGAAGGAGCGCATGTATGAAAAAAGCAGGAAAAGGAACGAGAAAGGAAAACCGTTCTATTTTTGCGACGGGCCGCCCTATGTGACCGGCAGCATCCATCCGGGAACGGGCTGGAACAAGTGTTTGAAGGATTTTATTTGCCGCTACTGGCGCATGAAAGGATACGATGTACGCGCGCAGGCGGGGTTCGACACCCACGGCCTGCCCATCGAGGTGAAGGTTGAGCAGGAGCTGAAGATAAAAAACAAGAATGAAATCGAGAAGATGGGGATTGAAAAGTTCGTCAAAAAATGCAAACAGTTCGCCACGCACTATATCGGCGTCATGAGCGAACAGTTCCTGCGGCTGGGCGTATGGATGGATTTTGACAGCCCCTATATTACTTATACGGACGCGTACATCGCGGCCTCCTGGAAAACGCTGAAAACCGCCTGGGACAAGGGGCTGATGCATGAAGGCGTATACGTGCTCCCGTACTGCTACCGCTGCGAAACGACGATGGCGAATTACGAGCTGGAATATGATGAGGAAACCGATCCCAGCATATACGTGAAATTCCGGAGCAGGGAAAAGGAGAATGAATACTTTTTGATCTGGACGACAACGCCGTGGACGCTGGTGACCAACATGGCTATCATGGTACATCCAACCCTGGCGTACGTGAAATTGGGCGTGGGCAACGAGGAATGGTGGGTGGCCAGGGAACGGATGGACGCTGTACTGGAGATGCTCGGAAAAAGCGCCGCAGTGCTCGAGGAGCAGAGCGGAAAGAAGCTCGAGGGAAAATTATACGAGCACCCGTTCCAGGATAAGATCCACAAGCAGGCGGAACGCAGGATCGTGCTCAGCGACGAGTACGTTACGGTGGAGGAGGGGACGGGCTTGGTGCACACCGCACCCGGCACCGGTCCGGAGGACTTCGTCATTGGCAAGCGGTTCGGCATTGAGCCTTACTGTCCGGTGGATACGCACGGCGATTATACCGAGGACGCGGGAAAGATGTTTGCGGGGAAGAACGTCCGGCAGATGAACCCGGAGATCATCCGGTTGCTGGAGGAGAAAAAGGTACTGTTGCACGAAGCAAGGGTCCGGCACCGCTATCCGCACTGCTGGAGATGCAAAACACCGCTTATTTTTCTGACCACGCAGCAGTGGTTTATCACGATAGGCAAAATCAAGGAGAGGATGCAGGAAGAGATAGAAAAGGTCAACTGGTATCCAACCTTTGTGAAGAACAGGTTCGCGGAATTCGTCCAGACGGCGCCTGACTGGTGCATTTCCCGGCAGCGCTACTGGGGGATTCCACTCCCGATCTGGAGATGCGAAAAATGCAGGAACGTCCGCGCGGTGGGATCGCCGGAGGAACTGCCCAAGATAAAGGAGCTGCACCGCCCCTATGTGGATGCGGTTACCCTGCCGTGCAAGTGCAAGGGGAAGATGCACCGCATTCCGGATGTGCTGGATGTGTGGTTTGATTCCGGCAATGCCGTATGGGCGCCGCTGAATGAAGAGGAAAGAAAACGCTATGGGGAACAGGCCGACCTGATTGTGGAAGGACAGGACCAGATCCGCGGATGGTTTTATTCGCTGCTGGGTTCGGGCGTCGTACGCAACAACGCGTCCCCCTATAAACAACTGCTCATGCACGGATTCTTCGTGGATGAGAAAGGGGAGAAGATGAGCAAGAGCCTGGGCAACTTCGTGCCATTGGAAAAGATCATCGAGCGGTATGGCGTGGACAGCTTCCGCTTATGGAGTTTAAGCAACACCGCCTGGGAGGAACTGAAGTTCAACTGGGAGGAACTGAAGAAAGCGAATGCGGATCTGA
>DATDYG010000075.1:0-14204 GCA_035289085.1 Candidatus Bilamarchaeaceae archaeon
ATATACTTATCACTATAATGATAAGTATGGAAATAGACATAATGAATCCATATGTGGCAAGAATAACCATTGCAGCAAGGCCAGTGGACACTATAAATGCAATTGCTAAGAGAATCGGCTTGTCTTATGGATGGACACACAAATGGGTAAATAAATTGGCAGAATGCGGAGTTTTTAGGACTACTCGTATGAATGTTTATTTGAATGAAAAAAATACCTTCTATCAAAACACTTTAGCTTATATAAGAAGATTCAAGGATGTTCAATTCCATTATGAAGTTTTACAATGGATGGGAATTGCTTATTGCTTTACTAAAACAGATGCTGTTTATGTATGGACCAAAGGTGGGTATAATATTGGGAGAAATAAGTACTACTATCCCATATTTATAAAATTAAAAAAGCAAGATTTATCATTATTTCAATTTTATTGCAAGAAATTAAATTTAGAATATAAGCGAAAGAATAAAGTATTCTATAATATTGAAGTTTTAGAGGATTTTAAATTTGAAAGATGCGATGAAATCCCCGTAGATGGCTTGGATGATACTATTGCCTTTATGAAAAAATACGTCTATAACTTTCAGCCAGCTTTGGAAATGATTCAAGAGATGTACGAAAAACAAATAGGTGTAAAATATAAAGAGGTCATTACTAATGTTTGAAAAATTCGTTAGTCGGGAGAATGAAATTTTTACTATATTGGAAAAAATAAATAATGCAAAAATAGAATTCGTGATGATTGGTGGTTATGCTGTATCAGCTTATAGGCATAGATTTTCAGTAGATGCTGATATTGCTATAAAGAAAGAGGATTATGAAAAGGTTAGAAAAATACTTGAAGAAAATAAATATGAAAAGATAACAGCTAAGCAATTGGAGAATATCTACTCAACAAAATTTGAAAGATATGAGAAAAAAATTGAATTGCCAGTTAATGTTGATCTTTTGATTGGCGGAATGGGTGTAAGGCAAACAAATGCAGCCTTTAGCTTTGACTTCTTGAATGAAAATTCGCAGAAAAGAAAAATAATAGGAACTGAAAAAGAAATTGTTGCTAATGTGCCAGACAAGGAGTTGCTTATCGCTATGAAAATACATGCAGGTAGACTAACTGATTTCAGAGATGTTGTAGCACTCTGTCACGGAATTGATGTGCAGAGAGTGAAGGAGATATTAGACAGAGGAGATAAAAACCAAATAAAAAAGCATTGCGAATGGTTAAAAAAAGCTTTAACAGATCCAAATTTTATAGGTTCATTCAAAGGTGTTTTTGTCGAGAAAGGTGCAGTGCCGAATATAAAAAAAGTAATGGAATTGATAGATATTTTGGTGGAAAAATGAAAGTCGCAGTCTTATTCAGTGGCGGAAAAGATTCAACCTATTCGGTATTTTGGAGTTTAACCCAGGGCTTCGAACCTATTTTGATTACTGTTAAGGCTGAAGCATATTCCATGATGTTTCACCATCCTAACATTGATAAAACAAAATTGCAAGCGAAAGCGATCGGAATCAAGCAATATTTTCTGAAAACGAACGACGCGCGTTGGCATGGGGATCTGAAAAAATTGCTGAAAAAGATGCGGGTTGAAGGCGTCGTTGCCGGCGCGGTTGCAAGCGAGTATCAAAGAAGAAGAATAGAAAAATTGGGTGAAGAATTAGGCATTCCAACCTATACGCCATTATGGCATAAGGAAGATGAGCTGATGCAGGAAGTTTTGCAATATTTCGATGCCTATATCACTGCAGTTGCTGCCGAAGGATTGGGAAAAGAATGGCTTGGTGAAAAATTCAGCAAGCTTGCAAAAGCAAAAATAAAAGACATCCATCCGTTTTTGGAAGGAGGCGAGGGAGAGACATACGTTGCAAATGCACCGTTTTTCAAAAAACGCATTAACATAAAGCGCTGGGAAAAGAAATGGGATGGGATTAGGGGAGAGGCTGAAATTATCTAATTTTTTAACTTTACTATTCTAACTAAAACATGCGATTGTTGTTGCTCGTAATTTTCCTTTCTTCTGTTTTATTAGCACAGAATTTTGAATGGGAGCGGGTAGCTATTGCAGGCGGAGAAATTGCAGAGATAGCAATTGCTCCGAGCAATCCTAATGTCATGTATGCAGGATATGAGAATAATGCACACTCATTGTATAAATCAACAGATGGAGGAAATACTTGGAGGAGGGTGAATGGAGGCGGGGATCACACAAAAGACGTTGCCGTTAGTCCTGAAGATCCAGATAAAGTTTATTTTGCAATGAGCGAACCCGTTCATACTACCGATTTAAGTGTTAGGCCAACTATAAGGAGTGCCTTCTCTACTGGGGGACGCGGTGGTGAAACAATAGATATTCTTAGCTCTGGAAAGCAGCCAGGGCCATCCCAAACATCATTTTCAACAATAGAGGTTTTTGATAAAGATGATAAAATTATTTATGCAGCAGTTAAAGGAGGCAGTTTTGGCTTTAGCCTTGCTTCCAGCCCTTTTCCAGAAGGCTTTCCTGAAGGATTCGATATGCCTGATTTCGGAGATTCATCAATGATGCAGCCGATAGCACCTGTATTATTCAAAACAACTGATGGCGGTAATACATGGACAAAGAAAGAAGTCGATCTAAAAGAAATAAACGTCATCGCCATTCATCCGGATGATCATAAAATTATTTTTGTAGGCTCTGATGATGGAATCTATCTCAGCAAGGATTCAGGAAACACATTGCAAAGGCTAAGGGATTCCAGAAAAAGCGTAATTTCCATTGAGCTTGAGTATGATAATCCTGATATTATCTATGCTGCATCAGAAAATGAAGTTTTCAAATCAATCAATGGCGGTGAGACATGGAGCGATATAACTGGATTGTTGGAAGATATTCATCGTGTTCGTATTTCTCGTTCGCATCCAAATATTTTATACGCAGCAACATTTAATGGTGTTTTCAAAAGCGAGGATAGAGGAGAAACATGGCAGGATAAAACAAGCAATCTAAAATCAAAAAATATCCAAATAGTAACAATCCATCCTGATAATCCCGATATTGCTTTTATAGGTCATTCAAGCTTATGGTCGTCAGCTCGCTCGGAAAATAGCTATCGCGGAGGTTTACTCGCTCATCAGGGAATATATAAAACAACTGATGGAGGAAATACTTGGACGCGAAGTGATAACGGCGTTTTTGAATATAATTTTGAAGATGTTGCTGTCAATCCTTCGCGAGCATATGAGGCATGGGTAGCATCACCGGCTTCGAAAGGAGGCCATAAGACAAATGATGCCGGGCAGTATTGGAGAACTTCGCAGCTAAAAACGATGCACTATCCCATGCGCATAAAATACTCTTTGCAAGATATGGATAAAATTTATGCCACCAGCTGGCATTCTGGCGGGCCATTTGCAATAAGCGAAGATGGAGGAATAAACTGGGATATGATAGACCAAAGCATCTTTTTTGAAGGTATTAACAGCGGTTCTTCCCTCTATTCGCCTTCGCTGCAAGGGCAGATTCATCTGCATGGTTTGGCAGTTGATCCTGAAAATGATAATATTATATATGCAGGTTCGGTGCATGATGCGGATAATCCAGGAGCCTATCCCTTGAAAGGTTCACATATTTTCAAATCAACAGACGGAGGAAATACGTGGATAGAATCGGACGAGGGCTTTCCGCATGAGGTGCATACTGCAATCCACGATGTAGCCATAGATCCAAAAGATACATCTATAATTTATGTAGCAACAACAAAGCACGAAGCAGAAGTTGGGAAAGGAATATACAAATCAACAGATGCAGGTAGGACATGGCGTGCTGTTAATTCTGGTTTGGACGATTTAAATATTGGAACAGTTATCATTCATCCTGACCGAACAAGTATGCTGATTGCAGCTACAGAAGGAGGTATCTACAAATCAACTAACGGAGGATCGTCTTGGGGCAAAAAATCATCTTCATCATCATTTGATGTTGAATATGTGATAGATAATCCTAATGTTGTCTATGCATCTACTAATGACGGTGTGCTCAGAAGCACAGATTTCGGATATAGTTGGGAAAATATCGGAGTGCCGGCAGGTGAAGGGCAGGGAATTGGGGTTGATAAGACAGGCAATGTGATCTATGCAGCCGTAAAAAATCGTGGAATATACATTGCTCGATTAGTAGAGGTTGAGCCTCAAGATTTAACTTCAGAATTTGGAAGAGGGTTTGGAGGATTTGAATTTCCTGAATCTCCAAGTAGTGGGGGGTTTCCTTCTCCTGAAGATTATTCTGCTGATTATACGGAAGACATAACAGAAGTACCAAGTGAAAATATTTCAGCAGAAATTGGACAGACCCAACCTGCTCCCATGGCAGAACCTGATGAAAAAGAAGCCGGATATGAATTAGTAATATTAGATAAGATACGCTTACCTTTTGAAATTGCATTTATCGCAGCCATAATAATAGGCGCAATAATTGCAGTAATGGCAATGAAATTACTGGCAAAGAAAAAATAACATTATACAGTTAACTCATATGCTTTGCCTTCGTATTTAAGATGAACACCTAATTTGTCCATTATTTCCCCAATCGTATGGCTCTTCACATTATATTTTTTAAGAATTTCGTGAACATTTGATTCGCTTTCCTTTTTTGCAACAAGAACCATCCCAATCCCGCAATTAAAAGTTTTATACATCTCATCAATATCGTTTACCGATTTGTTTATCTCTTCAAAGATTTTGGGCATCCTGGGCATCTTGTTGAGTGAGAAACCTACCTCTTTGTTTAACCGGGTAAGTTTGGAAAACGCACCGCCCGTAATATGAGCCATTCCGTGCACGGCTTCGCCGTGTGCGGCCAGCAGTTCGAGAACGGGACGGACATAAATCTTGGTAGGGACCAGCATCTCCCTTCCCCATCTTTTAATATCCAATACTTTTCTAGCGAGGGTATAACCGTTGCTGTGGAGGCCGGAGCTTTCGAGGCCGATCAACACGTCTCCGGGTTTGCATGCTTCACCGGTAATAATCTTGTTCTTTACCTTCCCTACTACCGTGAAACTCAGATCAAAGGTTTTCTCATCTTTTAACAAATCCGGCACGATGGCGGTTTCCCCTCCGATGATGGCACAGCGGCTTTCTTCTGCACCTTTCACCAAACCAACCATAAGTGCGTCCATGAGAGCGTCGTCTTCTTTGGCCAAGGCAATGTAATCCACGCCTACCAGCGGTTCTGCGCCTAAACAAAGGATATCATTTACATTCATGGCAACGGCATCGATGCCGATACTGTCGTATTTTTGCAATGCCTGCGCAACCAGCACCTTTGTTCCTACACCATCGCAATGCATGACGAGTTGTTCGTTACCGACTTGAAACACCCCCCCATAATGGCCGTAAACCGGAAGAACCTTTGCCCCTCTCGGCAAACTAAACGTGCCTTTGATCCGCTCCCATAATTTGGACTGGATGCCCCTGACTTTTTGTATATCTACCGGATACTTCATATGGAAATGTCTATTGCACTTTTTTTAACCCTATGGGAGATAATACTAACCGATAGCAATGCTCAAAATAACGAACGCTCGAGTTTTTGTTGGCGGGGAGTTCATCGATAGGGAAATAGGCATTGAAGGTGGAATGGTTGCACACATTGGCAACGTCGGAGAATCGGATGAAACGCTGGATGCAAAAGGGCAATGGTTGTTGCCCGGACTGATCGATCCGCACGTGCATCTGCGCGAGCCGGGCGCAACCCATAAAGAAGATTTTGCGAGCGGTTCCCGCGCGGCGATTGCGGGTGGGTTTACGGGCGTTATCGATATGCCCAATAGCGATCCTCCCACTACGACCGTCCAAGCGCTCCACGAAAAAAAAGATCTCGCCAAAAAATCCAAATGTGAGGTATTCTTCCATTTCGGTGCCGGTGAAAACAACTTTGTCGAAATAAAAAAAGCGAATCCGTCCTCACTCAAAATCTACATGGGCGAAACAACCGGAAAGATGTACCTGGACGGCCGGACAGTGGAAACGCACTTTGAACGTTTTCCAAAGGAAAAACCCGTCGTGATCCACGCCGAAGGAAACAATATAAAAAAAGCGATTGAACTTGCGAAAAAACACAACCACCGCATACATTTAGCTCATGCGCCCAGTGCAGCGGCCGTTCGGGACGCTAAGACATGGGAAAAGGCCACGGTAGAGGTTGCTCCCCACCATCTTTTCCTTTCGGATGCATTCAACCCTAAGCTGGCAGCGGTCAAGCCTCCTCTGCAAACCGAAAGCGAGCGGCAGGAGCTATGGAGCGTTCTCAACGATATAACCTGCATTGCCAGTGACCATGCGCCGCACACACTGGAAGAGAAGGAGAAAGGCGCATACGGCTTTCCGGGTTTGGAAACGACGTTTGCCCTGATGCTGAAGGCCTATTATGAACGGCATATCCCATTTCCCTGGCTGATGCAACGGCTTGCAGAAAATCCCGCCCGTATCTTCAGCCTCGGGAAACGCGGAAAAATCGAAAAAGGGTATATGGCCAACCTCATCCTGGTGGATCCTAAAAAAGAGTGGACGGTGAAAGGAGAAGAACTGCAGACGAAATGCCAATGGTCGCCGTATGAAGGATGGAAACTAAAAGGAAAAACCATTCTGGCTATCGTACAGGGAAAAATCGTCTACCAGGAAAACGAATTCGTATGATGGGATTACTCATCATTCTTCTGGTAGTTCTATGAGTTGGGTTGAAGACGGGGCAGCCGCTTCTCCTTCGGGTGTAGGCCCATCTCTTGCCGGTTCTTTCGGAACATCTACCGCTACGCCGGTTTCCGTCGTCATCCTTCGGTCCCGGCCATCTGTAGCTCTTCCTTGCGCGGGCGCCGCCGCAGCATCTGCTCCTGACACATGCCCTGAAAGGGTTGATCCAGTGCGTGGTGCATCGGCACCACCACGGGGACCTATCGCAACACCACTAACCCTAAGCAACTCTTCTATAACAGCCTTAGCCTCACTCGGTGCTTCTGCGTCTAAAGCTGCCGATGCTGCCGGGGGTGATGGACGTCGAGCTGCAGCATCTGCTCCTAGGGCCCTTACCGCAATTTCCCTGGGGCCCAATCCTCCTTCTCCTGCTGGTATCTGTGGAGGTGCCTGCCCATAGGGATCCGTTCCACGCGGAGCTGCTGGCGCTCCTGTCTCTGCAGCTGCCGGAGCTGGGCGTGGAGCCGGTGCCGGAGCTACCGGTGCGCGTGCAGATGGCGCCGCTACCGGAGGCGCGGCTGGCGCCGGGGTTGGGCCATCTGCAACTGCTTCGCTCAATTCATCTTCTGGTAGTACATCTCCCATAAACGTTCTTGTTATTCTATCCGCAAATGTTCTCCTTATCTGCGCCTCTCTATACCTTATGACATCAGCTATCCGATCAGGTAATCCTCTTAATCCCTCTGCTATCCTGCCCACTACGCCAGCCAAATCAGGCTCCGGCGTCTCTGCTACATTCCTTAACCCCGCTTCTATCTGAAGCAGGCCTAAAATCACATTCTCCAGGTGTTTTGGAACCTCGTCCAACTGCACCTGCCCTGTACTACTCAGATAATCTGTTCCAGTATGTAGTTCATCTACAGCGGCAGCGACTATCCGTCTTTGTTCGTTGCCGTCTGGAAGTGTTTCCCCTAGGTATTTTAAGCCTTCTACCAAGACTCCTATTCTTTTCGTTAGGTCACGAAAAGTCGGTGCAGTGCTCTGCTCTGCGGTCCTTTGCGATCCGGTTGCCCGGCGTGGTGCTACCATTCAAAACCCCCCTGTAATGTTCTTTACTATAGTCTTTTATGTATAAAACTTTTATAAATGTTTGCATCTGGCTAAAAGTGGCTATTTAACCAATCAGCTGGTCTACCTTGGCTGCCAGGATGAAATCGTTCTCATGCAGGCCCCTGATCGCATGCGTGTACAGCGTTAACGTGACGCGGTTATACCGGATATCGATGTCGGGATGGTGCCCCTCCTGCTCCGCTATTTTCGCTACGCTGTTCACGAAGTCCATGGATTGCTTGAAATCCTTAAAACGAAACATGCGTACTAAACGGTTCGGCTGCTCCTCTATGATGCGCCAATCCGCCTGCAGTTCCGGCAGGAATGTGCGTGCCTCAGGCAGGTTCAGCGGCTGAACTCCTCCCTCGCAGGGAACGCATTTTTTCTTGGCCAATGAAACCATGTTACACCTTATACATGCAAATATATAAAAAATCCTCATTGTGAAAACGTTATTAAATATTCCTGCGACGACCTAACCATGGTTTTGGCATGGATTCTGGGCGCAACGCTGCTGGTTAGCCTGGTTTCATTCACCGGTATCTTTATCCTTTCCCTTAAGCACCGGATGGTGGAAACCGTTCTCTTTGCCATGGTGGCCTTTGCCGCGGGCACGCTGCTCGGCGCGGCCTTCTTGGATCTGCTTCCAGAAGCCAGTGAGCTGATTGAACCTGCCACGGTCCTCCAAATTGCATTGGTGGGTATTGTGGTTTTTTTCCTTATTGAAAAAATCATTCATTGGCACCACTATCATTATGGAAGCCACTGGCTGCGCGAAAAGCCTCTAGCCTATCTGAATCTTATTGGCGATGGGATTCACAATTTTTTTGACGGAGCCGCCATTGCTGCCAGTTTCCTGATCGCTCCAGAACTCGGTATTACGACTACGCTGGTGGTGCTGTTGCACGAAATTCCGCAGGAAGTCGGTGACTTTAGCCTTTTGCTTTACAGTGGTTTCAGCCGTGCCAAGGCATTGCTCTTTAATTTCCTTAGCGGGCTGCTCGCGGTAATCGGGGCGTTGGGATTTTACTATTTCTCCTCGGCCATTGAGAACCTGGAGGCTATCGGCCTGGCATTCACCGGTGGGATGTTTATCTATATTGCCGCGGCCGATCTCTTTCCCGAATTTCAAAAGGAAAAAGGGATGAATAAATCTTTGCTGCAGTTTTTTCTTTTGGCATTGGGTATCCTGATGATCGGTTTCATTGCCATTTACCTGGAATGATCCGTTTTCAATGTTTGGTAGATCTCCAATAATCGATCGACACTCTTCCTCATATCATATTTCTCGGCAGTTTCCAGTACATACGGCCGCAGTTTCTTTTTTTCTTTAATCGTGCTTTTCAGTTTTTCATACAGATCAAAATTATCGCTGAACAGATAGCCGTTTTTACTATCCTCCACAAACTCGGCTGCGGCCGAGTCCTTATGCACCACCGCTGGCAGTCCGGTTCCCATCGCTTCCAGCACGACCAGTCCCTGGGTATCGAATTTCGACGGGAACGCCAGGACGTCCGCCGCGGCGTAGCAGCTCGGGAGGGTGGCCGCATCTATGTAGCCCGCAAAAATAAAATGGGATTCCAGGTCCTTTTTTCTCACCAGATCCTTGTAGTATGTTTCTGCCGGTCCCTTCCCCACCAGCAGGAATTTGGTTTTGGGCAGCAGGTTCAGCAAACTCGGTGCGGCTTCAATTAATATCTCAATATTCTTCTCTTTTGCCAGTCGTCCGACGTACAACACCACCGGTTCGTCCGTCAATCCGAATTTTTTCCGGGCGGCAGCCGGCTTAACCCCTGCATTAAATACTTCCAGATCAATACCCGTGGGGAGCAACTCGGTGTTTTCGATACCGTGCTCTGCCAGTATCCGCCGGGCATACCGCGAAGGGGCAAGAATCTTCGGATAGTGTTTGTAGTACCACCGCAGGTATTTCCATGCGACGTTTTGCAGGAAACTGTGCATATTCTCATGGGGACTGATGTAATGGATGGCTTCCGGAACGAGCGTGTGGAACGTAACAATACTTGGAATCTTTAATTTTTTTGAGGATTGGATCGCGGCCAAACCGGTCGTCGCGATGCCGTGCGAATGGATGACATCAATACCCCGTTCCCTCACCATCTTCAAAGGAGAAAAGAAATTGAACAGGGCGATCCGGTAATCCGGATAGGGCTTGAATGCTGCCGAAGTGAAATAGTAGACGTGTTCGTCGGTATTCTCCTTTTTCTGTTTTTTCGTTCCCGGAGAAAAAATGAACACCTCGTGGCCGCGCCGCTCCAGCTCCTTCCGGTAATTCAGGATGCTGCTGACAACCCCATCCGTATTCGGTAAGTAGGTATCGGTAAAATAAGCAATGCGCATGCGAGGAATGCTATTTCAACCCTTATAAGGGTTTCTTAAATCTTAAAAAACCATAGATAGCAACCTTTATAAATTTCACCTGCGCAACCGTTATAAGCATATCCCCCTATGAGATGGTCCCATATGGCTCCTGTTCCTAATATAGCAAGAAAACCCGTTTCGAGACCTGCTTCTCCTACTGTTCGCAGATCCACCGGCCTTACCGACGGTTATGAAGTGGCCGTGGAAAAAGAATTGGGTCGGCGAAATCCCGATATGCATACGGTTACGGATTTAATCAATACTTCTCTTTCGGATTCGCATGCCAAGGCTGTTTTAGAGGAAGCGCAAAAGGAGCATCCATCCCGCGATAAAGATCCGCGTGTTGCCTGCCACTACGCAGCGGAAAGGAACGATAGATTGGCAACCATCGCAGGGATACAGACAGAGAGAGAAGATGAAAAATCAGCTGCATACAATGCCTATCTAAAGGCAACGGTAAGAGCACTGCTTCGGGAAGTACAGGCAGCGTTGAATACACTTCCGTCTGCAGGTAAAATTGTCGATCCTGGATTTAGAAGGAAACTGGAAAAGGCAAAGCGGGCCAGAGACGATGCAATCAATGCAATGGATTATGAAAATTATGAAACGGCGTTGGAAAGGGCGTTGGATGCCAGAAGTCTGCTCCCTGATATGGCGGAATTTGCCCGGATCGCCATAAGAGATGCGGAAATCGCAATATATCAGGCATGCCGCCAAGGTTATTTTAAAGCCGCAGGAGCTGCAGAGGAAATGCTTTTAGATGCAGTGAACGCAGATGACGACGTAGCATGCTGGAGGCTCGCCAACCGGGCACAGAGGGTTGCCTATAGAGACCTGTCCCCGGAAGATCAGCCCCAACGGCAAACAGGATCCGATGAAACCATGTTTCGCCTTCCTGTTATCCCCAGAGGAAAAGCCCGGCGGCTGGCCCGCTGGCGAACCATGCACCAGGAAAAAAGAAAAAATGCAAAAGCACTGGCAGGACGGATGGAAAAAGAAATCGATCCGGGCAGACGGGCAAAACTGGAAGCGCGATTGGAAACGTTACGGACGCAAAGGGAAAGGCGATTGGAACGATTGATGGATGCGGGATTACTTCCCAAACGAGCAACACTCCCTGGTTTTTCTACACGGACTAAACGAGCAAGACTTGAAAAGCAAATGACAGAAGAGGAGCGGTTTTTGAATGGTATCCGTTCTCAGCTGGTGGCTATTGTAAACCGGCAGGAGCGGGTAATCAAGGAGATTGATCGGAATGTCCACCGGGCACATGTGAGGACGTCTATCCCCATGGAACTGCTGGCCAGTGTATCAACGCTTAAGGACCAGGTTAAACGAGCCGGGCTGGATCAAGGACAGCTGCGCAATTGCCTGGAAAAAGCCTATGATCTAAGCTGGGATCTGCAATGGTTCACCCGCAGCGAGGAGTATCGTCTCAGTTATCGAAAATACTACATGCGCTCCAGGCCGTTCTATTGGAGCGACTGTGCCCAGCATTGCCTGATGCTGCAGGATCGGTTGGAAAAAGGGGTGGAAATCGTGTCTGTCGAGGCCGGAATTCCGCGGAAAAGCCCGAGGTCGCATGCTGTACGGCCTACGCCCAATAGACGATCCAACCATCCTATCCGTCAAGATCCAAGACCAAACGGCCATACCGGCCTTCCGGTAACGGCAGAATCTTCGCCGTTTGTCGGCGTTATGCCTGTAAACCTGCATTTGGGCAGCATTTTCGGCTCGGTGCCGGCATCCGTTCGAGGTAAAAAATAGCCTTTCCGAAACGTTTAAATAGGTGGAATGTGTAATAAAGTATGCAGACGAGGTTATTCTCCTAAAATGGTGGTTGTATGACAAAGAGCAAGGGTAAGCGATCAGCGAAGTCCGGCAAAAAGCGCCAGAAAAAGGCCCCTAAAAAGGTCCTAAAACTGGTGAAGAAGTCCAAAGTCCGCCATAAGAAACCGTCCAAATCCCAGTTGAATAAACAAAGGGCGAAAGAAATTCAGCACGCGCAGGAATTGGTGCTTAAAAAGAAAATCATGGAAGAGCAGGAAAAGCTCTGGGCCGAAAAGCTCAACCTCATCCTGACCGACCGGTATACGCGCCAGTTGTTCATCCGCCTGGCCGGTGAAAATGCACTGGAAATCGTGCGTAACTTCAACGGAGAATCCAGCGATGAGGATCTCGCCAAGAAACTGCAGCTGAAGATCAGTGATGTCCGGGCCACGCTCAACAAGCTGCACAACTACGGCCTGGTTCAGTACAGCCGCCAGAAGGACAGCGAGACCGGCTGGTACTCCTACAGCTGGATATTGAACAAAAACAGGATCGAGCAATGGGCCCGGGCGCAGCAAACCCCGCCTATGCTGGCCACTGGCATGGACCATTATTTCTGTCCGGGCTGCGGGCCGGAAAGCATGCTGCCCTTCCCGGAGGCCACCAAAGCGGAATTCCGCTGCCCCCAATGCGACAAGGGCATGGAATTTCTCGACGAAGAAAAATGGCATGAGATTGCAAGGCGGTAATCTTTAAGAGTATAATCCTCTATTTCTTTGCTATGCCACTTCAGGAAATCAATGTGTATACGGTTATTTTTCACGAGGCCAGGGTACTAGCCCTGGAACGGCCCAATGGATTATGGGAGTTTGCAGGCGGAAGCATTGACTGGGGAGAAACGCCGGAACAAGCCGCGGTGCGGGAATCCAAGGAAGAGACAGGTTTAGCTGTTGAAAACCTGCGGCTGCTGGGAACCACTTCTGCCACCTATAAAAAAGATGGAAAGAACAAGCACGCTATCTATATAGTATATAGGGCCGATGCTTCCACATATACCGTTGCGCTTAGTTCCGAGCACAAAAACCACCACTGGCTGGAGATTCCGAAACTTCGCTCTCTTAAATGGGGGCTCAATGCGGAACCTGCGCTGGCGATGCTAAAAGAATAATTTTTAAATGTTTTTGGTGTTGGCCTAGCAATGGCAGAATCTGAAAAACCCTCCAAAGTTCCAAAAGGCGTGGAAAAATTGGCCAGTTTTCCCAAAACCGATTCAGCCATGCTACAAAAAGCCAAGCTTCCGGAACGCAGCTTTGAGGCCATACGCATTTACACCTTTCTTAGTTTGCTTTTCATCGTGCTCGTAGCCGTGATGTTCTATTACTATCTTTCCAGCTATGTAGCCCCTACGGGCACCGTGCTGGTGCCTACGCTTTCTGCTGAAGAACTCAGGCTTCTTCTCCAGGAACTCAACATCTCCCTTTCCAATAGTCAGGCGCGCGGCTTATCCGATTCGCTTTCCAGCGCATTGGAAAGCCGGGCAAGGGAGCAGGTAAGCGCGGCGGCCGGGACCCCGGAAAGGGGTATTGAAACCACCACTACTGGAGATGGAGGCGTTATTACGGTTAGCAGTGGCGGAGATGGTCGTACGATTAATATTTATGTCAGCACCTGCTGTGGCAATGCTACCACTCCCACCTGTTCGGATATACCCGGTGACGAACCCACCTGCAAGGCCTATTCCGAAACCTGCGGCAGCGATAGCGATTGCTGCGATCCCTATTCCTGTGTAGATGGACAATGCGGCTTCCCAACACCCGAATGCCAGGAACAGGGCGAATACTGTGCATCCAGTACGGAATGTTGTGATAATCTACAATGCGGAAACGATCAAACCTGCCAGCCCCCTCTGCCTACCTGCGAGGTCCAAGGCGGCACCTGCCTGGAGGATAGTGATTGCTGTTTGGGTTATTCCTGCCAGAACGGGATCTGCGAAATACCTCAACCAACCTGCGAAGGGGAAGGTAGCTATTGCGCATCCGATACGGAATGCTGCACCGGCCTTGAATGCAGCCCGAATCAGGTCTGCGTGCCAGAATCCACCTGTTACGAGGAAAACGTGGCCTGCGATTCCAATAGCGATTGCTGCGAAGGGCTGGTATGCACCCAGGGCGCCTGCCAACCGCCTCCGCCTTCCTGCGAAGTGGCCGGAGGAACGTGCAGTACCGACAGCGACTGCTGCCAGGGGTACACCTGCCAGAACGGGATCTGCGAA
>DATDYG010000076.1:0-5162 GCA_035289085.1 Candidatus Bilamarchaeaceae archaeon
ATACCCGTCGCACAATGCGCAATAATGCACGCCCTTGTTGCTGAATTCCTTTTCCCCGGGTACGCCGAGCTTTCGCCATTCCGTACCGGTTGCAAACAATACGGTTTTTCCCTGGTATTTTTTACCGTCTTCGGTATAAACATGATACGCGCTTTTGATCTTGGCATCCGGCGGGGCGCACGCCTCCACCTTCGTCGCCCGGGTATCGATGGCTTTCACGCCTTCATAGCTGAGCGCGTGCTCCTCGATCTGCCGGGCCAAAGTGATTCCATCGGTTTGCTTAATGCCCGGCCAGTTGGCGATATCGTTCGTGAGGATGATCGTTCCGCCGCGTATTGCGCTGATAACGAGCGTTTCCAGTTTTAACCGTCCTGCGTACATCGCGCCGGAAAATCCCGATACGCCGCCACCGATGATGATCAGATCGTACAGCTTCATAAGCATCATTCAGAAAAAGAGCCTAAAGGCCGAGCGCCTGCTTCATGGCCTGTTCGTTGTAACCGATGATTATCTTTCCGTCGATGTCAATGACCGGGATGCTGGTCTGGTGGCTTTTGTTTTGCATCTCTTCCGCGTATTCCGCATTCTTTTCCACGTCGCGGTTCTCGAATTTCACGCTGTTCTTTGCCAGCCATTCCTTGGCCTTGGAGCACCAGGGGCACCACTCGGTGGAGTATACAATCACTTTATGTTCTGCCATAGATGGATCACCGCACTAGCTACGGCATTTAGAATTTAAAAATCTATGCCAAATTTTATCCCGCATAGAAAAAAATATCTTGAGAAAAGTAAAAATATGGAAAATATATATAAATATTACTTTGGAAGGTTCCGGTTCCATATGGCAGGTTTTAAACTTTATCTTCGATAGGCAGCACATGGGATTCATTCGTTTACGGACGGGCATTCCAGGACCTAGAAGCCGGGCACTGATGAAGAAGAAGGAAAGGGCGCTCCCGAGCGGAATCGATTGCAGCGTGCCGGTTTTTATCCGCCGTGCAGACGGAGCACTGGTCCATGATGTGGACGGGAACACCCTGTTGGATTTTTCGGGCGGATACGGCGCCATGAACATGGGGCACAGCAATCCTGCCGTTGTCCGTGCCATACGACAGCAAAGCAAGCACTTCCTCCATACCTGCTTTTTTTCCACTCCATACGAAAACTACGTGCAGCTGTGCGAAGTACTGAACCGGATCACGCCGGGCAGTTTCCGCAAGAAAACCGTGCTGTTCAATTCCGGCGCCGAGGCGGTGGAGAACGCGGTGAAAACGGCACGTCGCTACACCGGCCGGCAGGCCGTGGTATCCTTCGAAGAGGGATTTCACGGACGGACGCTGCTCACGCTGAGCCTGACCGGGAAAGTAAAACCGTATAAATTCGGCTTCGGCCCGTTTGCGCCGGAGACGTACAAGCTGCACTATCCGTACCTTTATCGGAGACCGGCGCACATGGAAGACGATGAATACGTGGACTATCTGCTGGAATACCTGGAAAACGATTTCTTCAAGACCGTGGTGGCACCGGAAAATATTGCATGCGTGGTAATCGAACTGGTCGCCGGCGAAGGGGGGTTCATCGTGGCGCCGAAACGATACATACAAAAGCTGGCCAGGCTTTGCAGGCAGAACGGCATCCTGCTCATCGTGGACGAGGTGCAGACCGGCTTTGGACGGACGGGAAAGCTGTTCGCCACGGAACACTACGGCATTAAGCCGGACATGATCACCATGTCCAAATCGTTGAGCGGCGGCATGCCGCTCAGCGCGGTAACCGGCCGCGCCGCCATCCTGGATTCCGTGCAGGAAGGCGGATTCGGCGGAACGTTCAGCGGCAACCCGGTTTCCTGCGCGGCCGCGCTGGCCAGCGTTGGATTCATCCTCCGGAAAAAACTATGGCAGCGGGCGGCCCGGATCGGCAGGATAACCATGCAGCGGTTCCAGGAATTCAGGGATAGTTATGAATGCGTTGGGGATGCACGGGGACTGGGCGCGATGTGCGGACTGGAGATCGTGAAGGACAAGAAAGGCAAAGAGCCCGACAGGCACCGGACGCACCGCATTACGCGGTATGCCTATGAGAACGGGCTGGTCCTTTTATATGCCGGGATACCGGGCAACGATATACGCACGCTGATGCCGCTGACGATCAGCGATGCGCAGCTGCAGGAAGGACTGAATGTGATTGAAAAATCCATCCGCGCATCATCGTGAGAATTTATACCGCGGCGTCCTGGGCTGTTTGCCGCTAAGCTTTTCAACCAGATGGGTAAGTTTGCGCGTGCTGAGGATATATAGGATGGCGGTAAGTAGGAAGAAGACCGGCGCGATCTGCCATAGCGGATTCCCTAGGGAAAGCCGGACGATGCCGAAGATCACCAGCAGGGTGGAGAAAAGCAGGACGCCGGCACTGGCGAGAAACAGCATGAACAGCACCTTCCACAATTCGCCGCTCAGCTTGGTGAGCGAACGGGCGAAGTAATACAGGCCAGCGATGCTGACGATGCTTCCGAGCAGACCGATATACCAGCCGAGGATTTCAAATACCATGGTTCCACCTACCGCTGAGCTGCAAGCTTCTCCAGCAGGAGCAGCAGTTTCTTCGTGCTCAGGGCGAAAAGGACCGAGGATACGAAAAAAAGCAATGGCACCAGCTGCCACAGCCAATCGCCCACGTCCAGCTGCAATACGCCAAACACTACCGCAAGGATCCCGTACAGCATAACCACCGCGGAGCCCAGGAACAGGAGGAACAGGCTGTTCCGCAGTTCTCCGGACATCCGGGTGAGCGAGTGGGCGGAATAGTACAACCCGCCGAGACCGACAACGCTTCCCAGAATTCCCAGATACCATCCCAGCATGATCATCCCTCCGAACGTATGAGATTCGATTTCAGTAAATCTTCCGCACTTACCGTGCCCGTGATCTTCCGGGTGACACCGGTGAGGATGCCCTCGTAACCGGCCAGCGATTCGCCCAGGATGATGCCCTTGCCGGTGATCCGGTATTCGCGCAGGTCCTTGCTGTGGTCGCTGGCGCGCACCTTGACGATATTGGCGATGAGCTTGAGCCTGCCTTCCACTTCCACGTGCCGCAATACGATGATATTGTCGATCATGGTGGAGATGTGGTCGCCCGTGATCACGCCGTGTTCTCCCGTCAGGAACGGAACGGTGGAAGTGAAGAATGTGGACACGTTCTGCATCTTGAGATAGGCGTTCAGCCTTCGCATGAATTCCATGTATTCCTCCTGGGAAACGGAATTGCCAATCGCCGAAAGCGAATCCACCGCGCAGCGCTTGATCTTTTTACGTTCGATGATATCGGTTATTTCCGCGATGTGCTCATCGGTCAGCTTCTGGTCGGGATAGACGCACCGCAATACGAGCGAGTTGTTTTTTTCATACGTTTCCAGGTCCCAGCCAAAATTCTGCGCGTTCCGGAGGATCTGCGACCGGCTTTCCTCAAATCCCGCATATAAGCATGGTTCGCCTTTTTTCAGCCCGTCCATGATGAACTGGAGGCTGAAGAGCGATTTGCCGGTACCGGTTCCGCCGGAGAACAGCGTGGAAGATCCCATGAATATGCCACCGTTCAGCATCTTGTCCATCTCCTTGCTGCCTGTGGAGATGCGCTTGTTGGTCGAGGGATAGCTCAGGGGGGTTTCTATCCTGGGGAAGAGGACAATGCCGTTGTTCGAAAGCTTGAAGGAGAGGTCCTGCGGGACGTAATCCTTTCCGCGCACCTTCACCAGGCGGAGCGTCCGGTGGGATTCGCCTTTCACCATCCTCTGGTCCAGGCGGATGATGACATCGGATATGAATTCCTCCACGCCATATACGGAGAACTTGCCACCGTCGGCAACCTCGCTGGTGAGGATGGAGGTGCAGTCCAGCCGCGTCAGCAGTTTTCCCAGCTCGAAGATGAAGTCTCGGATCTTGGCCCGGTCGTCCAGGTTGTAGGCGATGGCGGTGACGGAATCAATGCACAGGCGCCTGGCCCGGGTCTTTTTTATTTCCGTTTCAAGAAACTCGAAGATCTTTCTCCGGTTGAAGAACTGCTTTTCGTACAATGTCGCCCGGAGATCGACGATCCGCACCTTTCCCTGCTCCACGAGCCTGGCATCGTAGAAATCTATCTTTTCCAGGTTTTGCCGGGATTTTTCCGGCGTTTCCGTAAGGGTGATATAGAGGCCGTTTTCGTTGTTGTGGGCACCGTTGAAAAGCCACTGGAAACAGAAGATGGTTTTTCCGCTTCCGGAAGAGCCGGCCAGGAGGACGGTGGAGCCGCGGGGAAACCCGCCCTGCAGCAGGGTATCCAGCGCCTTGATGCTGGTGGAGGAATCCGTAGAAGAACGGCTGCCGGATGAAGATGCTTTGGATGCCATGCACAGATCACTAAAAGATTGGATAGGTAAAGCATCCTTAGAGCATTTTTATATCTTTCGTTTGAAATCACGCTATGCCAGCGGGCTTCGCCCCTCCACCTTTGTTAAGGCCAGGTCTTTTCCTTGTCCCTAGAAGAATCATCCATCCGGAATTCCGATTAAGTAGGAGTTTCCTTGCTATCAATAGAGAGGCATGTCCTCTAAATCCCTAGATGATTCCAGGGGAAGTCTTACGGATTCAACCATCCCCAAACCCCCTTCGCCCGGTTCCTTTTTCCTCCTGTCTTTCTTGGCTGCTGTTGCCGGAACGGTTTCCTCCGGCCCAAGTTCCGGGGGTCTTGTGGCCTTTGCCATACCATCCCCTCCTCCATTTTTGGGCGGCACGGGTTTTGGCGGGGTAACGGCCTGGGCAGTCTGGAGCCTTTCTACTTCGGGTTCCCGCATGGACCATCGGGTAATCGCCAACGCCGCAATACCTGTTGCCAGCGCTATGGCGGCTACCCATGCCCTTCTAGATCTCCGCATGGTAGTATTTGACATTCTGGAATTAAAAAATCTTATCCTCTCCGTCCGCACCGCTAAGGAAAGCTTTAATAAGCGCGGATTGAAAAGGCAGGCATGCCCGCATCCCCCAAAAGATACGGCAACTTTATCCATGGAAAATGGGCGAAGCCGGAAGGCGGAGAATATTTCGACACGCGGAATCCCGCCCGTCCGGACGAGATACTGGCCTGTTTCCCGAATTCTGCAAAAGCGGACGTACGCGCAGCGATAGA
>DATDYG010000077.1:0-11616 GCA_035289085.1 Candidatus Bilamarchaeaceae archaeon
CTGCGCTACCATAAGATCGTCGTGATGTGCGACGCGGACGTGGATGGTGCGCATATCCGGACACTGTTGCTGACGCTGTTCTACCGCTACTTCAAGTCCCTTATTGAAAAAGGCTATCTCTACATTGCCCAGCCGCCGCTGTACCGCCTGAAAAAAGGCAAGCAGATTGAATACGCCTACAGCGATGAGGAGCTGCAGCAAAAACGGCAAGCCACCGGCGAAGCCGATATCCAGCGATACAAGGGATTGGGGGAAATGAATCCGGATCAGCTCTGGGAGACCACCATGGACCCGGCCACACGGACCTTAAAACAGGTTGCCATCCATGATGCGATGAAGGCGGATGAGCTGTTCAGCTTGCTCATGGGCAGCGAGGTGGAGCCGCGAAGGGAATTCATCGAGGCCTACGCGATGCAAGTGAAAAATTTAGATATCTAACTGATTTTATGCCTTCTTCCAAAAGATTGCCATGGCCCCCTGTTTACGATCAAAGAAGCGATAGATTGCGGGGTTTTTATCCTAAATTAATTGCCAGCAATGCAAGACTTTCTGATTTAATGAAAGAGCTTCAACCTCTAAAAGAAGATAGCGGCGCCAGCCGCGTTTCTGTTCGTGCAGTTGTTCATAGAGGTTTTCTTCCCCTTATTAATCATCATTTTTCAGTAGAGGCGGAAATTCCTGCTGGTCATTTTTTTGATGGATGTTCTATTGCTTATATTGCTTGGAATGGGGAAGGGCGTGCCGATTTAGAATCGGTTGCAAGGCAAAAGGAAAAACTTGCACGCCTTCAAACAGATTTCCATCGGCCTTCTAGGCGTCAATTAATACAACCTACAGAAGATTATACTCTATTAGAGCATCCAACAATATCTAACGAAATTGCTGAAAGAATAGCTCGTTTGTTTGCTCAAAGTTTTAGGAGTTATCCTCAAGATATGTCAACTGAGAATATCCGGCACATGCCAGAAGACCATTTTATTGTAACTGCGCATGATCCCAGCTATGCAGTTGATGCTGTTTTTATGGCAGAATGCACAATAGCAGATATAGATGGAAAATGGCTGCCACTTTTTGAATTTAATCATGTAGTTGCTACAAATCAAACACCCCACCAAGCACTTATTCCTTTAATGGCTTACAAAATTCTTGAGCACATTGCCCATTCTGAAAATCCTATAATTTTTGCAGAAGCACGTGCAGATACATTAGCCTTACAAGCGGCCTGCTTGGCAGTAGGGATGAGGCATTGCGGAACAATGCTGGCAAGCTTTCAGCTTCAGGATTTGGCTGAACAAAAATCTGTTTCGCCTTACAAGAATGCACATGTCTGGCATCTGCCAGGTGATGGTCATGGCTAAATCCTGCAGAGTAGCACTTGCACAAATAAAAATATCTGAAAATCCAGATACAAATCTAAAGAAAATCCTTTCTTGTATCCGAAAAGCTTCTAAGGCAAAGGCCGACATTATCGTTTTCCCGGAAACCTGCATTTTCTTACGATCCCGGCAGAAGGTAGTGGGATTGAAAAACCACCTGCATGCCATTCGATCGGCCTGCAAAGAATATGGCATCTGGTGCATTGTGGGATCCTACCAAATGAAAAAGGGAAAAAGGTACAATACTACTTTCTTAATCGACCGGAGCGGAAAGATTGTTTATACGTATGATAAAGTCCATCTCTGGACAACGGAAAAAGGCGTTTCTCCCGGAAAACGCAATCGTGTTGTCAAAACGGAATTTGGAAAAATCGGTATCATCTGCTGCTGGGATTTTGCTTTTCCGGAATACATCCGAAAACTATCGCGTGCAGGTGCATGGATTATTTTCTGCCCTTCCTATACAATCGATTACCAAAAAGCTCCGGAAGTGTTGGAACATATTCAGTTAATCCGGGCATTTGAGAATAGTTGCTATTTTGTTTTTGCAGATGCATTTTCCCAGGAAACCTATTCCAGAAGCTGCATGGCCGATCCTGTGAAAGTGATTAAAGAAATACGGCGCAGGGAGGGCCTTCTAGTCGGCTATCTGGACCCCTCAAAAATGCCTGTTTTTACCCCGGTAAATCGATAGGCTTTAAAGCATGTTTTTACCATATAACTTAAGAGGATTTTACGAATATAACTAGCTTTTATTTTAGTGATTAACATGCCCGAAAAAATTATCCAAGAAACGATCGAACAAGACATGAAGCAGAGCTATCTGGACTATGCGATGAGCGTAATCATAGGTCGTGCCATCCCGGATGCACGCGATGGTTTGAAACCCGTGCATCGGAGGGTTTTATACGCGATGCAGGAACTGGGCAACACCCATAACAAGCCCACCAAAAAAAGCGCGCGCATCGTTGGTGAAACCATGGGTAAATACCATCCCCATGGCGACGCGGCCATATACGATACACTCGTCCGCCTGGCCCAGGATTTTTCCATGCGGTATACGCTGGTAGAAGGCCAGGGGAATTTCGGTTCCATAGATGGCGATAATGCCGCACATATGAGGTATACCGAGGTGCGCCTGCAAAAAATTTCGGAAGAAATGCTGCTGGATTTAGACAAGGAAACCGTGGATTTTGCGCCGAACTTTGACGGCACGTTGAAAGAACCCACCGTCCTTCCCTCGCCCTTACCGAACCTATTGCTCAATGGCTCCTCCGGCATCGCGGTAGGCATGGCCACCAACATCCCGCCCCATAATCTTAACGAAATCGTCAACGCCACCATCGCGCTGATCGATGGTGCAACCGAAGAAAAGATTCTGGCCATGGTCCAGGGCCCTGATTTCCCGACCGGCGGACAGATTGTTGGCCGGGCCGGTATTTTCGAGGCCTATAAAACGGGCAGGGGCATCATTCGTGTCCGGGGAAAGGCCCAAATCACCGATCATCAGATCTCCATCACCGAAATCCCCTACCAGGTAACCAAGAAATCCATTATCGAAGCCGTGGCCGAGGCGGTCAAGGCCAAACGCATCGAAGGCATCAGCGGCATCCAGGACCGTTCCGATAAAAAGGGCATTGAGGTGGTTATTACCCTCAAGCGCGATGCCGATCCCGAAGTGGTGTTAAACCGGGTATATGCCTACACCCCGCTGGAGAGCACATTCGGCATCATCAATCTCGCGCTGGTCGGTAAGGAGCCTAAAATACTTGGCCTGTACCCCATGCTGCAGGCCTTTGTAAACTTCCGCAAAGAAGTCGTCCGCCGCCGCAGCCAGTTTGAATTAACCAAGGCGCAGGAAAGAGTCCATATCCTGGAAGGATTGCGCATTGCCCTGCAAAACATCGACAGCATCGTTCCTTTCCTGAAATCCACCAAGGATGTGGAAGCCGCGCGTACGGGATTGATGAAAATCTATTCGCTTAGCGAAAAACAGGCGAACGCCGTACTTGATATGAAGCTGCAGCGGCTGATCAGCCTGGAACGGGACAAGATCGAGAACGAATATGGCGAATTGCAAAAACGTATCGCGTGGCTGAAGGAAGTGCTGGCCGATGTGAGAAAGATACTGAATATTATCAAGGAAGAATTGTTGGAACTCCAAAAGAAATACGGGGATAAGCGGCGGACGGAAATATTGGAAAAGGAGGATGAACGCACTGCGGAGGAGCTGATCCCCAACGATGATGTTGCCGTGCTGATCACCAACCGCGGCTACGTCAAGCGGCTGGGCGTGGATGAGTACCGGGCCCAGCGCCGCGGCGGAAAGGGGGTGATATCCGCAGAAACCAAGGAAGCGGATTTTGTGCGGGACATCATCGTCACCCAAAACCACAACCACCTTCTTTTCTTTACCGACAAGGGACGGCTCTTCTGGCTGAAGGCCTATGAAATCCCGGAATTCGGCCGTTATGCCGCAGGCAAAACCATTGTCAACCTGCTGGATCTGAAAACCGAAAAGGTAACCTCTTGGGTGAGCGTGCCGAGTTTTGAAGAGGGCGAATACCTCCTCATGGCCACCCAAAAAGGCATCGTCAAGCGCATTGCACTGAACCAGTTCAGCAATCCGCGGCGGGCCGGCATCATCGCGATTACGCTGAAGGACGGCGATCAGCTCGTGGACGTGGTGAAAACCTACGGGAAACAGGATGTTGTTCTGACCACCAAAAAAGGCCAAAGCATCCGCTTTAACGAACAGCAGGCGCGCGAAATCGGCCGTACCGGCCAGGGGGTCATCGGCATCCGCTTAAAGGATGAAAAGGATGCGGTGGTAAGTTTGGCGGTGTGCAGGAAGCCCAGCCTGCTTACCATCACGGAAAACGGCTACGGAAAGCGGACGTCCATGGACGAATACCGGCTGCAGGGCCGCGGGGGCAGCGGGGTCATCAATATCAAAACCGAGGGCCGTAATGGCGATGTGGTGGAGGCGAAGGCCGTGAGCGACGAGGACGATATTATCGTCGTCAGCTCGATGGGCCAGACCATCCGCATTCCGGCCAAAGACATCTCGGTCATCGGAAGAAATACCCAGGGTGTCCGCATCATCACATTGAAAGAAGGTGAAAAGGTATCCTCGTTTGCCGTAGTCCAAAAAGAAAACTAGACTTTGCCCTGGGGCAGCATGCTGCTTGCGTAGGCGGCCGCCTGGAATTCGGGCGGTGCAGGAAGCGGCCCTAAACTTCTGGAATGAGGATATCTATTGGCGTCCAGCCAGACCACAACTACCTCTCCCCTGCCATCTTTTGTCCGGTTTACCATGGGTCGGCCCAATCGGACTTCTCCTCTTACCCCCGGCCATCCGCCTCTTAGCACCTTTCCGTATCCAGGCGTTCCCTCATACTTTTTGCATTCTTCTCCATAGCGTTCTTGTACCAGCCTCGCCGTTGGTGGCGTCTGCATTGCCATCGGCGGTTCGGTATGCCCCAGATGCCGCAGCATCGTTTGCGGTGCCCTATCCGGCATGGTGGCAATGGGCGGCCTTCGCCCGCATCCTCTCTCTTTCATATATGCAAGGGTGGTCATCTGATCGCCTTGTTATATATTATGGTTTTTCATATATTTAAACATTTCGGTTCATGGGGGAAGATCCGGATGGGTACTTTTGGGGCGAAGGCGCTCGGGCGGAGGGGCTATTACTTCCGGGTTCCATCCTCCTACGCCTCTCCATTGTTCGGCCTGTTTCCTTTCTCCTGCCCTGCGGGCTTCCTCCCGCAATCCCCGTATATCGCTGCCTGTAAGGCACTCCGGGCCTCCTGCGGTTGCACCTCTTTCAAATTCCCTATGCCCGCTGGTCCCTGGTGCCTCAGCCGGCAGCCGTGCAATAGGCGGCACCCGTCCGCATCCGCGCTGCATACTGTTCATTCCTGCGCCACCTCCAATCCTTGTACCGCTCTCCAAACCGTCATCCGGGACACCCCGAACATGTCCGCGAGACGGCGGTAGGAATAGGGCTTGGTATAATACACTTCCAATAATCTCTCCATTTTTCCCGGATCCAATGAATTCGGTCTTCCGGCTTTATTATCTCTGACAGAACTAGAACTTCCCTTCTTTCTATTTGGTCGCCTGGTTTCATACCTACTGGATGCACAAACACCTTTGGTTTTGTGCAACTGTGAACTATGTTCACTGGATTTCCAACCACCCGTTTGCATGGAAAAGTAAACCCCTTTCCAAAAGGCGGTCACCAACTTTTGCCATTTTTTTCACCTCATTTGTTTTATTCTTTTGTTGCATATGTTTTTCATGTGTGAACTAACCACTTAAGGAGGCCAATCTTTTTAAATCCCTGTCCCAAAACGCACTGCTTTGGGCTTAGTTACTGTGGAAAAACATCAATCCCAAGAATGGGTACCGAACGCGCTCACCCTGTTTTTCCCGCTTCTTTTGGCCGATAGCATTGCATTATCCGCCATTCCGAATACCATCTGGCCTGTTACACCTTCTGCTCCTTCACCAAGTATTACATTGCGGCTGGCCACCCCGAAGCTGCAGGTAACTCTTAGCTTTTTCTCCACCCCGTTTTGGGCAATGATATCGTTCTCTGCAATGGCCTTTCGAATCCTTTCTGCAAGCCCTACTGCCTCATCCTTTTCTCCCTCCATGATAAGTACAAACTCCTCCCCACCCCAGCGGAAAATCTCGATTTTCCCGGCTTGTTTAGCCGCTATCTCCGCTACCTTTTTCAATGCCCAGTCGCCGGCAAGATGGCCGTACGTTTCGTTTACTCCCTTAAAATCGTCAATATCGAACAACACTACGCAGTAGTTCCTACGCGTTCTAAGGTACGTGTCCTCTGTCAGTTCCAATGCTTCCCAAAAGTCCTTTTTGGTCCGCAGATGGGTAAGGTCATCCCTCCCGCTGGTCATATGGTGGGTGATAATGCTCGCTACCGCAGCCGTAAACCGGACGCTGCGAATGCGATGGGAACTTTCGCCGTTTACCTTCAGCGAACGGCCCTCCACTACCAATGCCCCCAGTACCTGGTAACTTCCGCCGGTTTCGATATCCAACGGAACAATTATCCAGTCTTTCCTGGTGCTAACCGTGGAACTCTCCAAAACCCTTTCATCGCCCGGGTTGGTGTTGAACACCAGGCGCTGGCCTTGCTGAATGATGATGACCTGCGCGTTTTCTATGGCTGCGGTTATCTGCTCCCGGACCTCCTCCAATTCCGTGCTTTTATCCAATGGGGGGCCGAACGAAGAGGAGGTATACCCTTCTGCGGTTCGCTCTATCCGGATGCCCTGCTGAAGACTGCCGTTTGCACGGGTATACAGGGCAGCCGAATGGGCATGTTCATAGCTCTCCAGCATCCGCCGCAGCGCAAACGAAATCGGGAATCCTACTTTTAATTGCCGTGTGATTTCTCCGAGTGCACGTTCGGGCACCGTCTCCTGTTCCAGCAGCTCGCCTGCGTGGCGGGCTGCCCATCGGGCTACGCCGGCCCATACTCTCTGGCGGAGCGGAGCTTTTGCAGTGGGTGCTTGGATTTGTTTGAATGCCATTCGGTTGCCTTTCACTGGTTTTTATTGTTATAATTATTGGTTAAAATGTATTTAAAGCTATCGTTTTTGGAAGTAAAGTCGCCATGGCTTGGATGGCATGCCCGGCAGTCGGTCCTGCAAGCAAAATCGCCATTGCTTGGACTCCATCGTCCAAGGCAGTCGTTTTTTATGATCAAAAATCGCCAGGGACAGGATTAACAGCCTTGCTGTTACACAAGGTTTAACCAACCATATTAAACGTTTTATTTTCTTTGGTTAAACCTTGTGATCTTGGACAACAGTCCAAGGCTTTTGAACCTGTAATCCCAGAGGGATCGGTTTTCGAGACCGACGCACTACCGAGCTGCACCCTTCGTTTATGCGACCCTGGCGAATGTAATGAGCCGGGGGCTTTGGAATATGGATTCCAAACCAACCCTGGCGAATAATGAAATAAGAAAGGGAGAGATAGTGTTTATAATTTGTTCATTCTACATCCATGCTAATGATCGTTCTTAACCTAAAAACCTATCCCCAAAGCCTGGAGAAAGCCCTCTACTTTATAGACACGGTAAGCGAGGTCGTGGAAGAAACCGGCGTGCGTGTCATTGTATGCCCCCCTGCCATCCATCTGAAAGATGCGGCCCAGCGTTATTCGCAAATTTTCGCCCAGCATGTTGATGGCAATTCAGCCGGCGCCCACACCGGGACGTTGCCGGTAGAGGCGCTCAAAATAGTGAATGCCAAGGGATCGCTGCTCAACCATTCCGAGAGGAAGATTCCCTACGAAGCTTTAAAGGTCACGATCGAACGGTTGCATGAGCAAGCCCTGGAAAGCCTGGCGTGCGGGGAAACGGTGGATGAATTGAAAACGATTGCCGGCTTTTCGCCGAATTACGTCGCTATTGAACCGCCCGAGCTTATTGGTTCCGGCACCAGCGTTTCCTCGGCCCAGCCCGAGCTCGTTAAAAAGGCGGTTAAAACCGTGAAAGAGGTAAGCGACAAGCTGCCGGTTCTCTGCGGTGCCGGCATCACGGACGGCAACGATGTGAAAAAAGCCATTGAGCTGGGCAGCGACGGTGTGTTACTGGCCAGCGCCTTTGTGAAGCACGACGATCCCGCTGCATTTCTGCGCAGCCTGTGCAGTGTATTTTAAACCACTTAATTCTACTAAAAGAAACATTTATAATATCTTTCTACCATAATAAAAATATGCAATTTACACAAAGTTTACTTAGAGTGCCGCATGCTCCTAAAACTCCAGATAAACGATTATTTTTCGGTCAGTTGCTCGTAGAAACCAAGGTTGATAAAGTTGATTTTGCAAAGGAAGTGGCCAATGCCATTATCATTCAGGCAGAAAGCAACAGGGCAACAGTGGACTATACGCCGGATCCCGACATCTTTGTTACCCGGATAGAAAGCGGCGAGCACGTCCTCCAATTCGAGGGTGATTTACCCGCTTATCTGAAAATACCTCCAGAAGATGCCCGCTCTTTTCATGTTTCTTTCCGCGAAGCTACAGCAGAAGATGGAACCGCAGAGCTAGCAGAAAAGATAAGATTTTCCCCCACCTATGTGCTTACTCTTTCTATGTTGGCGTCCAGTCCAAGCGAACTGGGCGATCGTGGATTTTGGGGTCAGCTGGGCACTAATTTATATACCGGCCTGAGCACAGAAGGCTCAAGCGGCAGACCAGCGGATGGGAATCCCAACGTTGCTATTGTATATGGGGATGAAGCAGGGCATCAATTCGTACTGGACTAATGGGGTTTTCCATATGTCAAGAATGAAAGATACAGAAATAGTGAACGGATACCAAATCGAATTTACATCTAGCCGCTGGGGATGCGTGGCAACGGTACCCGAATTGAATATCTGGGTGGACGGAATCACCCGCGAAGAAGCCTTGAGGAGGGCCAAGGTTCGTATCAACGCCTCCCCTGGAACTTCCTCGCGCAGATGGTGGAAAAAACCTATTCCTCCTGATCATGCGATCGTATTAAGGCATGCTCCCAGGCTCAAGCGCCTTGCCCGCCGCGGGTGAAAAGTTTAAAACGTGTTTTATTCCTCTACCTTTCCTATGCGCCTGTAGTCTAGGAAAACTTTTAGTAAAAGTTTTCATTCAAAACTAACTATAAGTTTAGGGCAATGGTAGGATCTTAGCCTTCCAATCCGCCTTTTCGTAAAAGGCGGCCCAAAACGGGCTGTAAAAGAAGACGAAAGCTAATGACCCGGGTTCGAATCCCGGCGGGCGCAATTATTTTTTTGTATAATTCTAAACAAAATTTGTACTAATTCATACAAAATTTGAGTTAATATCTACAATTGCCCCTGCAGATCCTTGATTACATTGATTTCCGCCACCGGCGAGGGGATGGAGTTCGTAACGAAAACGAATTCGCATTCCCTGCGCAGTATGCCGAGCGAATCCTTCAGGAAAAACCCGTGCGTGGCGCCGCACGCAATGCGCTTCGCCCCGTTTTCCTTTACGTTTTTCACTGCTTTAATCATCGTAGAACCCGTGGAAATCATATCATCCAGTATAAGCACGTTCTTGTCCTGGAAATCGAATTTGCTCTCCAGTTTTTCGATCTTGCGGTACGCCGTCTCCGCGCCTTCCTCCCCACCGACGTATCCTCCGCGCACCTTCTGCATCGTCCTTCCACCGACTTCCTCCACCATGTATTTTGCCCCCTCATCCGGCGAAATAACCTCGAATTCTTCATTGAACTTCTTCCGCGCATATGCGATGAGCGTATCGCTCATCGTCAGGTTCACGATCTTCAGTCCACCGTATTCAAACGTACCGGCTTTCTTGAGGAAATGGCAGTCCAGCGTGATCAGCCGTTTGCACCCCGCATCACTGAGCAGTTTGCAGATCCGTTCCGCACTTTTCACCTCGCCTTTCAAAAATATCTTATCCTGCCTGGAGTACGGCAGGTACGGTGCAACAAGCGTCACCTCTTCTGCCTGCGCCGCTTTCAACGCTTCCAAAATAAAGAGTGCCTGGATCAGGGAGCTATCCTGTTCCGGATACAGCCGGTGAAACAGTGCAATATTCTTTCCCACGCATTCCCGGATCTGCGGGATCTGGATGTAACTGTCCCCATCCGGGAATTTTTTCAGCTCCATATTCGGTTTCAGCACATCCTCGAAATTCGGGCTTACCAGTTCCATCATCGTTTCACACCCTTCTTATAATCCTCGTAAAACTGTTCAATGCCTTTATCCGTTAACGGGTGCTTGAATAGCTGCTCAAATACTTTATACGGCAGCGTAGCAATGTGCGCGCCGGCTTTCGCCGCCTCCATCACATGCGTCGGAGATCGTACCGAAGCAACCAGCACTTCCGTCTTGATATCATAATTCTTGTAGATCATAACAATATCCCGTATCAGCTGCATCCCATCCTGGGAAATGTCATCCAGTCTTCCGATAAACGGGGAAACCATATCGGCTCCAAGTTTACCGACGATCAATGCCTGCGAAGGCGAAAACACCAATGTAATATTCGTCCTGATTCCCTTATGTTTTAACGTCCGCAGTGCCTTCATGCCTTCCGTTGTCATCGGCAGTTTCGCCACCACATTCGGCGCCCAGCCTGCAAACTCCACCGCATCTTTCACCATCTGCTCCGCTTTTTCGGCTACGCCTTCCACGCTCACTGGTCCTTTCACGATCTTACAAATCTCCTGAATCGCTTCCTTGTGATTTTTCCCCGCCTTCATGATAAGCGTTGGGTTGGTCGTCACACCATCCACCAGGCCCAGCTCATTCGCTGCCCTGATCTTATCTATCTCTGCCGTATCCAAGAAGAATTTCATACCATTCACCCTTTCTTTTGCTTAATGGCTTCGCGTACAACGTCGGCAATCCCGGCTGCATCCAGCTTGTATTTTTTCAACAAATCCATCCCCTTTCCGCTCTCTCCAAACGCATCCGGCATGCCGTGCCGGTACAGCCTGCAATTCGCATTCTCCTCTGCGAGCACTTCCGCGATGGCGCTTCCCAGCCCGCCGTTAATCTGGTGCTCTTCCACGCTCACGATCAAGCCCGTTTTCGTCCATTCCTTCACCGCTTCACGATCAATGGGCTTAATGGTATGGCAATCAATCACCGCACAAGAGATCCCCTCCTTCTCCAGCTCTTCCGCTGCAACCAGCGATTGGTACACCATCATGCCGCAGGCAAAGATGGCCGCATCCCCCCCTTCCCGGTATACGTTTGCCTTCCCAAGCTCGAACGGGGTTTTTTCCGTGGTAAACGTCGGCGTCCTCTCCCGTGATGTACGCACATATGCCGGGCCGAACCGCCTGCCTATGGCCAGGGTAGCCTTCCGCGCTTCCTCCATATCACACGGAACAACGATGACCATATTCGGCAAAGCCCGCAGCATCCCAATATCCTCCATCGCCTGGTGCGTGGCCCCGTCCGGCCCCACGGTCAATCCTGCATGCGAAGCATGCAGCTTCACATCCACGTTGGTATAACATATCGAAACGCGTACCTGGTCCCAGTTCCGTCCAGGCGAAAAAGCGGCAAAAGAAGAGATAAACGCGGTTTTCCCGCACAAGGCAATGCCTGCCGCAACCCCGGCCATATTCTGCTCGGCAATCCCTGTCTGCACAAAACTCTTGGGAAATTTTTCGGCAAACCAGTGTGCGCGGGTGCTCTCCACCACGTCCGCGGAC
>DATDYG010000078.1:0-11585 GCA_035289085.1 Candidatus Bilamarchaeaceae archaeon
AAGACCGTCCACCAGATGACTACCGATAAAACCAGCCCCGCCGGTAACTAAGCAACGAAAAGTCATGGGAGAATATTGGTGATAAATCCATTTAATTGTTTGCCTAGCTAAGCCTTTCATGAAGGTATATCATATCCTCACCCATTCTGTAGACAGCTATTTGCATCCAGAGCTGCAGAAAAAACCAGAGAATTTTGGACAGTATAACGGCCATCCCAATCGCTTAGTAAAACGGCTTATTTGCCAAGATAAGAAAAAGGAATGGGAACAGGTGATGGTGAATCTAAGTACAACAGTGAACTGCAGCCCGTACGAAACAACGCATATCGACGGTTATCCGGTGGTGGTGTTGAAAACCAGTGTTTCTGTTCGGGATCCTTTGGAGTTTTCCCTTCCATTGATCCGGTGGATACAAAAAGCGGATGGCATCATCCATGTGCATGGGATTTCCTCCTTTGTTTATGATTCGATTGCCCCTTTTTTGACCAGTAAGCCTAGCATAGCACATGTACGCGGTGGGCAGTTTACCTGGCGTGCGTTTCCTGTCGCATTTCCAAAATACTGTTTATTAGCTCCGCTTACATTGAGGATGCCGAAAAAGCTGTTTGTGCAAAATAGATCCCGCATGGAAAAATATCAAAAATATTATGCAATACCAAGAGAAAAAATGGTGCATGTGCCGAACGGCGTAGACCTGGAAAAATTTAGGCAGGATAAGAAGAGAATAAATCAATGGGAACAGCGGCTGCAGGGAAGGAATGAGATACGCATATTGTTTGTCGGCAGGGTGGAGCGGTCCAAAGGGATACTGGACTTGGTAGAAGCCACGGGACGGTTGCGACAAAGATATAAAATAAAACTTATCATCGTTGGAACAGGCAACCTTGACAATGAATTACGCAGCCGAAAGGATCCAAACCTTGTGCTATTGGGACGTATAAACGATATCCAGGATGTGGCTGCATTGTATCATTGGAGCGATATTTTTGCTTTACCGAGCTATTCCGAGGGGTTTCCTAATGCGGTAATGGAAGCCATGGCCTGCGGCAAGGCGGTGGTTACCACGCCGACGGACGGGGCGCTCGACCTCGTTGACGACGGTAAAACAGGCCTGTTAACACCCATCGGCAATACGCAGCAACTAGCAGAAAAATTAGAAATGCTAATCAAAGATGATTCGCTTCGCAAGGAGTTAGGAAAAAATGCAAGGAAAAAAATCGAAAGGGAATTCACCTGGGATAAGATCGTTCCGCGGATTTTCAGGGAATACCGCTCCTTATGAACGCTTTTTAACTTTTCGATACACATCTCGTCCATGCAAAGGTTACATGTAACCCCCACTTCTGCAGTGAAAAAACGGAACCCGTTTGCCCGAAGGGAAACAGCGATCGACCGGAGATTCCGTTGCATAGAGGACGTGCGGGCGGTGATGGGGCTGGATTCGGAGGAAGAGCGGTTGTTGTCTATCCTGTTTCAGCGGAGGGTTGCGCCTTCCCGCCTGCCCGTGGATGCCGAAGGGCTTCATAGAATAAAAAATCGTTTCCAGGCCAAATGCAGCCATCGTTTTGGAAAGGCGGGCATAGTCATCACAACGGCCGATGGAAAAAAGGTCACGGGAGACGGCCTGCGGATGCTTTCCCTGAACCCGGCCCTGTTCGAGGTCCCGCTGCATCCGCCGATAGCCGGACGGGATTTTACACTTCAGGATATTGCTTCTCCTGCGGAATACCAGGTCGCGCAGTATGTCGCGGCCCATAACCGCTGCACGTGGGCAGAGATTGCTGCGGCCACCGGTTTTTCCAAGGTATTTATCAGAGAGAGGATGTATTTGCTTAATAAAAAAGCGCAGGAGTGGATGGGTACAACGGCCATAGACAATATGCGGATCGGCGTGCCTTCCATATACCGGATAAATGAAGGATTTGCCCGGGCTTTTTCCATGAAGGTAACCGACGCACCGTTAAGAAAGGGGGTATTTAGCGAAGATGAATGGAATCTCGTTACGTTCGTCCACGAACACCCGGACCGGACCAGCTCCACTGTATTGAAGCAGTTGCTATGGTCTTACCGGGATTACCAGTACACACTTAAACAGATGCGGCGGCGATACGCAGCTTTTGGGATAGAGCCTTTTGATGCAGGGGAGATGCGGCGCCACCGGCTAAGACTCAGCAGCGCATTGCAACATGTGCTGGGCTTGGAAGAGGTGGAAAAGAAGGAACTGGAGGACTATTTCACCCCCACCCAGGCACGTATCCTGCGTTGTATTGCCGAAAATCCATGGTTCAGCCGGCCGGAGATCGCTGCGATAGTAAGATTGCGCAAGAACCAGTTTAATGTTCAAGTCAGGGAGATAGGGCGGATCATGAAACGGCATGGTTTGCCGGGATTGGAGATCCGCAGGCGGGCAATGTTTGAACCCTTCCGCTATCGGTTGCCAACGGCTTTTTGCCAGCGGTTCGGCCTTCCGACCGTAAAACCAGCGGCCGACCCGGATATGCTGTTCCTGCTCGCATCTCCAGAAAATCATAGGATCTACGAATTTTTCAGCAGCCATCCGGACGCTACCATAGCCGATGCGGCCGGTGCATTGGGCATCCGGACGGAATTGCTCGAGCGGCGGCTGGCTCATATCAACGGTTACCTTAGAAAGCATGGGAAAGCGCCACTGGACCATGCCCGGCGATACCTATTCAATCATCCGAATTTCGTCATCCTCAACCTGCGAGCATATCGGAAGGTATTCGGCCGATGGCCGGACGAACAGCAGCTGCGGGATGCAGAAGACAGATATACGCTGGCAAGAATAGGAGAACACTTTGGGAGTTTCGACGATGCGCTGGCGGCGGCCAGGAAAAAGAGACTCCGGCCGGACCGGAAAAGGATAGAGCGGATCAGGAACGATTATTATAAATTGAAAGCACGGGAAGCCGAAAGCATTTCCCGTATGCGCCTGCATCGTTTTGGAAGGATGATCGGGGATGTCCGGCAAGCTGCGCATGAGGCAGTGGTGGAGCGTGGCATACCGCTCGCCCAAGCCAGGGAAATCATCCAATCCGCCAAAAGCGCCGCACGAACGATTGAAAAGCTCGATGCGCTACGGGGATGGGTTCCCAAAAACATGTATTCCATCCTCTAGCCCGCCCATTCATCGACGGATACCTTTTTAACCCTTTTTTTACACAGGTTAGAACATGCAGAAACTGGCAAGAGGGGCTGTTGCAACAACCCCCAAACGGTATCCGGGAGCTCAGAGAGAATTTCAGGAAGCACAGCGGTTGCTGGAGAGAGCACCGGGTGAATGGAACTGGAGGAAAGCCAGCCAGGATATGCATTTCCATCCCGAAGATAGGGAGTTGCTGAGAACGCTGGAACAGCGGAGCGTTAGCGCCGGATGCCTGCCCTATGGAAAAAATCAATTGTACCATATGCTCAACCGGATTAACTGGCAGTTTTGGAAGCGGTATGGATGCTATGGCATAGTACGTGTAAGCCTGCATAACCACCGTATTTCCCGCACCGGCCTGCGCACACTTGCACTGAATCCGAAACTGTTTGGAACACCGCCCAAACCTCAGCCGGGAAGAGATTTTAAGATGGAGGAATTGTGGTCGGAAAGAGAATGCCGGATTTTTCTGTATATAGCGGCGCACCGATGGTGCACGGTAAACGAAATTGGCCAGGCCACGGGGTTAACAAAAGCAGATATACACCGGGCCATGGCCAGAGCCAATGAGAAAACAAATAAGTTGGGGATGGGAAATGCAATAGACCGCGTTTTGGGTAGTCCGTCATTGTATCACGGCAATAGAACGCTGGCGCAGGCATTGGAAGTGGAATATGGGGATACCGCCATACGGGAAGTAGTGTTTAGACGCAGGGAGTGGAACCTCATCCAATGGGTGCACAAGCATCCGGGCCGGTTTCGCAGCGAGATATTGCCAGAACTGAACTGGACGGAGTATGTATATGAAAATGTGCGGAAACAGATTAAACGGAAGTGTGCAATATTCGGCATAGAACCGTTTGATCCGGTACTATTTAAGACTGGAAAGATCGTGCTAACGGCAGAAATGCACGCAACGCTTGGACTATCCCCAGTAGCATATCCCCGGCAGCATTTCCCGGGCACCCGCTGGAGGATACTACAGTTCCTAGCGGAACATCCCTATTCCAACAGCCAGGATATAGGAAAGGCGTTGGGACTGCATAAGGATACCGTCCGGCAGCTCCTCACACAAATCCGGCATATACTAGCCGGGAAAAAATGGCCCCCGATAACAACATATAAAGGGCCGCATGGGGAATGGCAGCGGTATGCAATGCCCAAGGCGCTCTGCAGGCTGCTGGAACTGCCGTATACAAAACCTCCGGAAAGCATAGAACTGGTATTTATCAAAAATTCCACTCGCCGCGGACCCGTTTACCGATATTTCAAAGAACACCCGGAGGGCACCATGGCAGAGGCGTCCGTGGCATTGGGTATTCCCTCCAACACCCTTATCAGCAGGGTGCGGTATATCAATCGGCAGCTGGCGAGGAATGGAGAAACGCTTCGCTATGGCCGTGCATATCATTACAAGTATCCAACCGCTCTACTCGCCCAGATTTGCGCATATCAGGAACTGTTCGGGGAATGGCCAACCCGGGAAGAGATCGTATACGTTGATCCATGGATGGGAGGCGCGTTGAAACGTCATTTTAACGGTAGATATGCGGACGCATTACGTTCAGCCCGGCAATCCCCGATGTCGCCGGAGAAACGGCGGCTTGGCAAGATGATCGAAGAATATCTTGCACTCAAAGAGAGAGAACAGAATGCGATAAGGAGGATGGGTTTAGGCCGTTTTGAGGAGCGAAGCGAACAGGTCCGGCGGGTAGCCATCCGCGCAATCATCGAGCAGGGAGCCGTATTGAAAGACGTAAGGGGGGTGCTGCGGAAAAGCCGGGATGCAAGCGACGCCCTCCGCCGTATTCACAATCTTCATGGTCCGATTCCGAAAACGACGGTAGTTGTGAATAGCTAGGTTTTGGGACGTGGATATTTAAAGGGTACCCAGACCCGCCGGATCGAGGTTGATTTTGGACACCCCAGCCTAAAGGCCATGGATTATGACCTGTGAAGATGGTTAAAAAACTAGGTTATTCGCTATAGTTACGGCCGTCCCGGCCGGAAGGCCTCCTGTAATTGTTGGGGATCGAAGATGGTGGTTTTACCGGTAGTGGCATATTTGTATACCGCGGTCACAAAGATACCCTGCAGCGCCCCCTGGGCAAGGAAAAGTACCAGGAAATAGGGAATAAGCAGAAGTAATGCAGGAACGAGCGCACCGGCCAACAGAGAAAGGATCAACAGGCCGCCGCCAAGCAGATAAAGGATGAAAAATACCATCGAAATGCCGGCACCGCCGACAACGCTTTCGCCCCAGCTTTTCTTGATCAGCTCTACCGAGCGTTTGATAGCGGAGATGGGTCCATGTCCTTCAAATACCATGACCGGAATGACAAAGAAGGTGGCCAGGGACCAGGCCATGCCAATAAGACCGACCACCAAACCAGCGACCAAACCGCCGATGCCACGCTGCTTGCGGGCGCTGCCCCGCAGGACACTGAGGATAATGCCGACCGTAGCGGCGATGGCCACCCATCCGGTGATAGGTAGTATTTTGGATCCGGCAAAGGAGAGGCTTTCTTTAAGGGAAACTACCTGCCCTTCCATTTTGGCGTGGGCTGCATGGATTAATGCGCTGTTGAAAAAGATGATAATAAAGTAGGAAAAGAAATAGAACATGGCAATGAGCAGGAAGAGGGGTACATCCGAATCGGCAAGGGCAAAGGCCGGCAATAGGAAGGAAACCAGTAATCCGATAAGGAAGATACTGCTGACCATGGGGAATAGCAACAGTTTTTTCTCGGACCACAGAACCTGTGCACTGCGCTTTACAATATCCACCGACCTACCCAGCATTTCGAACATGGGTTTTGTTTCTACAAAGAAGAATTTAAATAGGATAATTAGTAGGCCTGATTCAAAGATAAACCGGATAGATAAGAAACCCCGCTGCATGAAAATAATTATAAATCACGCAGAAGATGGATATTCGATGTTAACAACCAGGAACGTGCTTTTGGTTTTGATCGCGGCGGTCGTCTTCCCGCAAATCGTTTTTTCCCAGAATGCCTGCACTACCGACTGCCAGCAAAACTATGACAGCTGCACGAATACGTGCGAGCAGGATTATGGGGCGGACTCACCTAACCGCGGGCAGCCGATTTCAGAGGAATTGGAAATCCAGTGCAGCGGCTCGTACGAGCAGGCGTATGAGGAAAATCGCGAATGCTACGATGAAAGCACGGAACAGTATCGGACATGCGCGAACGCCTGCGGCACAGAATACGAATGCATCCAGATTTGTGTTGATCAGTATAATGAGCGAAATGCAGAGATTTGCGGGCCCATTTACCTGGATATGTGCTATGCCAGATGCACCACTACCTGCAATGATGATAAACAGTCATGCGATGGAAACTGCACTATTACTGAAACGGCAACAAGGCTCCCTTCCTATTGCGATGTGGAAATACAACGCATATATGATGGTGTATCCGCGGACGGTGTATCGGATATTTCTTTTACTGCAGTTCCGAGTGGTGAGTATGATTTAGTCGATATAAATATTTTCCCTTTACCGGGTGAAATATTGCGCGGAACGATAGAAAAACCTAATCCGACTACGGTAATATTCACTCCGGATGAGGCAGATGAAGAAAAGGATTATCTTATCCCGCAAACTGCTCTGGTGGTTGCGAAATGCATTCCTAAGGATGGAACTGAATTGGATAAAGTTGAGAAAACGGAAACATTCACTATTGAGCAGCCGCCTTTGTTTTTCGTGCATGGATTTAATTCGGATTCTTCAGTATGGGCCAATTTCGAGGGCCGCGCAACTACGGATGGCTGGCAATTCGAGCATATTAGTTATCCGGGGCAGCAGGATATTGCATTAAGCGCGCAACAATTAGCAGGCGAGATACAGGATTTCATCAACAGAATAAAACGTGGCCAATTTTACGGCGGAAAATTAATCAATGCGAATAAAGTTGATATTGTATCCCACAGCATGGGAGGATTGGTTACCAGATCATACATTGGAAGCTTATATCAGGGGGATATACGAAAATTCCTGATGCTGGGCACGCCCAACCATGGCGCATGGGATGCAAAGATAGCGCAATGGGTGATGGGAGGGCTGGCCGTGCAGCAGTTGAAACCAAACAGTGCATTCCTCAATGCATTGAATTTGCTACCATTAAACCCGGAAATAGAATATCACACCATTGCCGGCACGGGATGGCTGACGGATACGGCCATCCTATGGGGGACATGGAAGGGCGATGGGCTCGTGCCGGTTGCAAGCGTGCAATTGCCGGGTGTGCCTTTATACTGTACATATGATGCGCATTCTTCTGCCGTGTACTGGGCAGCCGCCATGGGACCGACAGCTTTGGTGAACAACGGCGGCGGCTGGACAACTTCTGAAGGAGGGACATTAACAACAAGCGATGCGGCTTATGGGATAACAAAAAGTGCAGTGTTGGATGGAACGGCCACTAGCGTAGCCAACTGCGATACTTCCGAGGTTTTGGTAGAGGATATGGATCTTTCTGAAGAACTGATTATTACAGTTAAATCCCCGGTTATCCTGCATGCATATGACCAGGAAGGAAATCATCTGGGACCGGATGCACAGGGGAATGTGGAAAACGGGATAGGCGAAGGTGCATTTTATTCTACCGATGCCGAGCACCAGACCATAAAGATAATGGGGAACCGACAGATTGTTGTCAGGCTGGTGGGGCAGGAACAGGGGATGTTCACACTGGATGTGTGGAGGATGGATGCAGAGGGGGATGTGACTACGCAGACGTTTGAATCCGTGGAAACCGCTCCGGGCGTGCTTCATGTACTCGATACTTCGGCAGAAGAATGGGAACTATTGGAAGAAGCGGAAGAAAGCGGAGAGACAGCAACGTGCTTCCCGGCACTGCTGCTTTTGGGATTGCTCGGAATGGTTGGCCTTAAACGGGCTTAAACCGTGCAATGATTTTTTTCAATCTGTCTTCCGGGGAGCCCTGTGGGAAGGTCCGGGGAATGATTTTAATTTAAAAACTTTTGTTTTAATAGATTGAACATGGTCCTGGAAATCCTGGTAGGTGCCGGCCTATTTATTCTGGGGTTGTGGATCGCAGTGAAACTGCTGGATTTTATAACCGGGACTGCCAAGTTTGTGGTGTTGATGGTTATTGCGGTGATACTGGCAAGGATACTGCTGGTACCGCTGTTTTGAGGGGATGGAAATATGATGGGGATGAGAGTGAGTTGTCCAACGGTAACGGAGAGAAGGCTTCCAAGAAGATTTGACAGGAGACTGCTGCTGGAAACGCCTGGGGAAGTCCGACAGGATGAGAAAATGGGCATGCGGGTTGCGCCCGTCGCAGTAGGAAGGCGCTGGAGTTACCATCTGGTAGTCGTGGAAAAGGGAACAATGCCACAGGTACATCGAAGCGGGGAAGCCACCTATTATGTCATTCAGGGCAGAGGGAGGGCATACACAGGAAAAGCAGAAAGGAGAAATGGCGCGTATCACGCATCCTGGAGCATGACAGTCGAGCTTGCAGCAGGCCTTACGTTTGTTGTTCCACCGGGATATGCACACACCTTAAAGAACAGCAGCAGGGAACCGCTCATGGTGGTGTTACGCTGTCCGGATGGGCATTTTGAATCCGACCGGTTTGTGGTGGAGAATCTGCCTTCGCTCCAAAGGGCTACGGCGCCCAGTAGGTAAATCCGGATTTTTCCAAGAATTCTTGATCGAGTTTTCGAGGAATATCAATGACAGAACCCCGGGCATTGAGCATTTGGGCTATGGGCAAATTACTGAATATGTTATGCGCTACTGCATAAATAATTAGATCGGATTTTCCATTTGGCTTTACGCTTTTTAGGCCGAAAATGCCGGTATCTTTTACCAGAGGATCATAGATGGAAATATCCTGAAAACCTTCCTGCTTTAACGCATCTACTAGGTTTTTTACCCTGCTGCTGCGAAGCTCTGCAACATTTTCCTTGTAGGTGGCTCCGAGGATTAGCACCTTTGCATTTTTGCTTACAAGCTGCGAAGCTTTTCTTGCAATAAATTTCGGCATTTCCTCATTTTTTTTCCTTCCTGCAAGGATTAATTCGGGATTGAAGCCGATTTCTTTAGCCTTATAAGCCAGATAATGAGGATTTACAGGAATGCAATAGCCGCCAACCAACCCGGGCTTGAATTTTATGAAATTCCATTTTGTTGCTGCTGCGTTGAAAATCTCTTCGCTATCCAAGCCTAACTTATCAAAAAGCATGCTTAATTCGTTGAACAAGGCAAGGTTGATATCGCGCTGCACATTTTCAATTATTTTTGCAGCCTCTGCCGCGCGAATGCTGCTCATTACATGTGTTTTTGTGATCTTGCTATAGACTTCTTGCATTTTTTTCAAAGCTTGTGGATGTGAAGCAGCAATTAATTTTGTTATTTTATCAACAGAATGCGCCTTATCCCCCGGATTCACCCTTTCGGGGGAATAACCCAGATAGAATTCGCCTAGTTTCATTTTGCTTTCTCTTTCCAAAACAGGAAGGCAAAATTCCTGTGTACAGCCTGGATAAACAGATGATTCGTAAATTATCAATGCGCCTTTTTTCATTTGCCGGGCTACTGCGCGGGATGCAGATTCCAGATAGCTTAGATCAGGATCGTCTTTTGCATCTAGAGGAGTGGGAACAGAGATAATTATTACATCACTATCAGCAATCCGCTTTTCATTATTTGTAAATTCAATATTTTTTTTTGTTTTCGCGAATTCTCCCTTGCTTACATCATTATTTCTGTCAATTCCATTTTGCAATTCGCTAACGCGCCCTGCATTTATATCATAGCCGATAACTGGAAAATGCCTGGCAAATTTAACGGCTAAAGGCAAGCCCACGTATCCTAGACCGACGATAACGATTTTCATAGGCCACCCTTGAACCATTCGATCGTTTTCTTTAGTCCCTCCTCCAATGGGGTTTTAGGAGCATATTCCAGGTATTTTTTTGCATATTCCAACGAACCCAGGGAGTGTTGGATATCTCCTGGACGTAGATCGGCATGAACGATTTTGGATTTGGAATTAGATGAACGAAGTACCTCCTGGGCTAGCTCGTTAATGCTAATTCTTTTTCCACTGCACACGTTGAAGCTTTTACCTGTGGCCTGTTTTTGGGTGAGGGCTAGTAGGTTGGATGCTACGGCATCGGCTACATAGGTGAAGTCACGGGTCTGCTTGCCATCGCCAAAAATCTGCAATGACGAATTGCGTAAAGCGGCAATTACAAAGCGCGGAATGACGGCTGCATAAGGACCGTTTGGATCCTGGCGAGCGCCATATACGTTGAAATATCTTAAGCCAACTGTTTCCAGGCCGTAAAGCTCATAAAATAATTTTGTATAGAGATCCTTGGTTACCTTGGTAACCGCATAGGGGGACTGGGGCAGGTAGGGCATGGTCTCCTTTTTGGGGAGGGTAGGCGTATCGCCGTAAATAGAGGAGGAAATAGCAACTACAACACGTTGTATGCCCTGTTCTTTGGCTGCCCAGAGGATATTCAGGGTGCCGTTTACATTCACTTCGTTGCTCAGCAGCGGCTCTTTAATCGAACGAGGCACACTACCTAAGGCAGCTTGATGAGAGATGGCAGTTATGGAGTGTTCTTTAAGGATTTTTTTAACCAGTTTTAGATCGCGGATATCGCCTTTTATAAATTTGAAATTTGGATTGTTGCGGAACGAAGCAAGATTTCTCTCATAGCCAGTGCTAAGATCATCTAGGGCAAACACTGCATGTCTCTCCAGCAATGCCTCGCATACGTGCGATCCGATAAAACCGGCTCCGCCAGTAACCAGGATAGAACTCATATCAAAAAAGAGGCTATAAATGCTTTTAAAACCAATATCTCATATAAAAGCATGGAGATTAGGATCAAAAAATCTGTTTTTTATTCTGCGATTGCGATTCTGGTACTTTTTGCAGTGGGGGGATTTTGGGTTCTTTCAAGCCAGCAAGAGCAACACATCGAGGAGAATTTGGAGGAAAATTTTGCCTACCTAAGCAATACCCGCACGAATGCCTGCCGGGGTCCGGGTTTTATTGATGATATGGATGAAGGAGCAAGGCTGCAGGGATCCTGCTGTTCCCCGATGGATTTGCACCGGTATAGGGAGCAGATAGAGGGATTGGAGAAATATGCGTACATACAGGAAATTCCGGAAGACCCTTATGATATACCGGTTTCCCAGGTAAGGGAATTGTTAGACTACCAAAAAACAATACAGCTAAATGCAGACCAGCAAAAAGTTTATGATGATGCAATAACGCTATCGCATGAAGGCGGACCGTGTTGTTGCAAGTGCTGGCGATGGTATGCATTTGAAGGGTTGGCAAAATACCTCATTGTAGAGCATGGATTTGACAGCGGACAAATAGCGGAGATTTGGGACCTG